>JAZUDR010000244.1:0-11684 GCA_045639725.1 Candidatus Avigastranaerophilus sp.
TATGACCTGACATCTAATAATTCCTCCAAATCGGAAAGTGTACCCATTATAATCATACTCTTGCTACTTAGCAACTATTTTTTTATTCACATAAACCTATTTTTAGAATATTTTAGAAATAAAGTAAAAAGTGTGTTTCAAGACGGCTGGGTAAGGGCGCTACGCTAGGGAGGGGGCCACTTCGTGGCTAGGAAGGGGATTGTTTTAGTCTCTACTGCTTCCTGCTCTCTCGGCCAGCAGCCAACAGCCAACAGCCAACAGCCAACAGCTACCAGCCATAAGCCTATTGCAACATACCTTATACTTGCTTTGTATTAAATAAGGCCCTGCTTCAAGCTTCCAGCTTCCGGCTTCAAGCTTCCGACTTATTTCTTGCCACTGGCTTACTGCAAGAGTATAATAGCCAAAACTTGAATTAGAAAAGCTGGCGCTAAAATGGATAAAAAAATTACTGTAGAAGAACGAAGAAAGCTGGTAGAAGAAAGACTTCCACTTTTGTATAAAATAATGGAACACTGCACCCTTTGCCCTAGAAAATGTGGTGTTAACCGTTTGAAGGGTGAAAAAGGCTTCTGCAGGACTACCGATAAAATTAAAATAGCCAGCTGGGCTCAGCATAAAGGCGAAGAACCGCCTATTACAGGAACAAATGGTTCAGGCGCAATATTCCCATCTATGTGTACATTTGCCTGCAAATTCTGCCAGAATTTCCCATTCAGTCAGCTTGATAACGGTGTTTTCATGACACCCCAGGAATTGGCGGAAAAATATGATTATGTTGCTAAGAAAGGCGTTCATAATCTAAATTTCGTAACACCGACCCATGTGATTCCTATGCTTCTTGATGCGTGGCTTAATGCTAAGCCGGAAACTCAGAAGTTGCCTTTGGTTTACAACTGCTCTGGTTATGAATCTGAAGAAGTGCTTGATTTGCTTGATGGAATCATAGACGTTTATTTGCCGGATATTAAATATTCTCAGAATAAGCCCGCTATGCAGTTGTCTTCCTGCCCAAACTATGTAGAAGAAAATAGAAGAACTCTGAAGCAGATGTTTAAACAGGTTGGTTTGCTTACGGTAGACCCTGAAACAGAATTGGCAACGAAGGGTATGATTATTAGGCACCTTATTCTGCCTAATGACCTTGCTGGTAGCAAAGACTCATTGATATGGCTGAGAAATGAATTTGGCCCGGATATAAACGTAAGTATTATGTGCCAGTATTTTCCAGCTTATAGAGTGCATGGAGACCCTGTTCTCGGTCGTGAAATTACTCCAGATGAATATATGCCAGTTCTTGATCTTGTTGAAGAATTAGGTTTTAACAATGTGTTAGCTCAAGACCCGACAGATCGCGGCGGAGCGTAATTTTTAGTAAAAGCCCAATTAAAAAATAGACATTTTTATATAGTGGTGTTATATTTTTTTATATAGATTAAATATAACGGAGAATTCGATGGGCTTTGACTTTCTTAAGGGTTCCTGGGTGGCAATAATAACTCCTTTTACTAAGAGTTTAAAAGTTGATTTTGATGCTTGGAATCGTCTTCTTGATTTGCATTTGGCTACTGGAACCGATGGGTTGGTAATCTGCGCAACAACTGGCGAAGGCGCAACCTTAGAGCTTGAAGAAAAAAGAGAGTTAATGAAAATAGCCCGCAAAAAGCTTGACGGCTATGCCCATATAATGTTTGGGGCAGGTAGCAACGATACTACACAGGCATGTATTCTTGCTTCAGAAGCTGCAAGCATGGGTGCTGACGCAATTCTTTCCGTAACTCCGTATTATAATAAACCTCCTCAGAGGGGTTTGATAACTCATTTTAAATCTGTTGCAGAAGTCACAGAATTACCCGTAATACTGTATAACGTTCCTGGAAGAACGTCGTGCAATATACTTCCGGAAACTGTTGCCGAACTTGCAGAAGTAAAGAATATCTGCGGGATAAAGGAAGCTTCTGGTAATATTGATCAGATACAAAAGATTGTGGCCAGTGTGCCAGAAGATTTTGCTGTTTTTTCCGGTGATGATGCATTGAATCTGCCAATCATGATTTGCGGTGGATGTGGCACTATATCTGTAACAGCTAATGTCGCACCGGACCTTATGAAAAATTTTAACGATGCTTGCCGCAGAGGTGATTGGAATACTGCTAAAAAAATCCACTATATGCTGCTTCCTTTGCATCGTGCAATGTTTGTTGAAACTAATCCGTTGCCGGCTAAGGCTGCTCTGAGTGAAATGGGACTTATCAAAGAATTTTGCAGGCCGCCACTTTGCACTCCAGAAACTTCAACTCATAAACTTTTGAAGAATATTGTCAGTAGCTTTGGAGAAATGAATTGAATACAGCTTTAAATAATTTCATGGCTATTTGCGGTGACATGGGATACAAAGATGTATTTGATATTATCCTTGTAAGTTACGCTATTTATCTTGGACTTCGTTTCATTGAAGGGACAAGAGCTTTTAACCTTTTAAAAGGGATATGTGTTCTTGTTGCGTTATTCCTTGTTGCCAAAAATCTTAATTTAAACACTGTTACTTGGCTTTTGGAAAACATTTTGCCATCAACGGTTGTTGTTCTTGTTGTTATTTTCCAGCCAGAAATCCGCCGTGCTTTCGAAGATATTGGTAAAGGTCAGTTTCTTACTGATGAAACGATTGACGAAAAAACCATAGAAGAAATGGCTAATGATGTTACCAAAGCTCTTACCACATGCTCAGAAAAGCATATAGGTGCTTTGGTGCTTATCGAACAGCAGATTGGTCTTAAGGAATATATTGATAATGGGGTTCCTCTTAATGCTGTAATTTCTTCTGAATTGCTTGGAAACATATTCTTCCCGTTCTCACCACTTCATGACGGTGCTGCAATCATCAAGAACAATAGAATAGAAGCTGCTGGCTGTTTCCTTCCGACTGTCAGCAATCATAAAGAAGTTGCCAGAGAATTGGGAAGCCGCCACAGAGCTGCTATAAGCACTTCTGAGCTTACTGATGCTCTTATTTTGGTTGTCAGTGAAGAAACAGGTAAAATTTCAAGGGCAAGGGGCGGAGATCTTATTAAGGATATTAGTCCTGAAGATGTCAAACGCTTTGTTATCGAAGCTCTTAAAAGAGTTAATATGCAGAATACTAAGAGTTGGAGGTTCATTAAGAAATGAAAGAACGTTTCTGGTTGAAGCCTACAGCTATTCTATTAGGTATTTTTGCGTGGTTTTATGTTAATATTTTCTCTGAAAGCCCTATTACTAGAGAAGTTAGAATTAAAATTAAATATCTCAACATAGATGATAGGGGTAATTACCGGGTTGTTCCAAAGGAACCTGAAGTTAAGTTGATTGTTCGTGGACCTAGAGGAGTTTTTATCAGGACAAAAATAGAAGAAAACACTTCTGCTAGTGTGGATTTAATTAATTGTCATGGTGGTAAGCTTACGCTTCCCGTTAATGTTATTTTACCGTCTAATTCAGACTTAGAGCTTGTTTCAAAAGAACCGGCTCAGCTTGTTGTGAATATGATTCCTATGGCTTCCAGACTTGTTCCAGTAACTGTAAGACAACTTGGAACACTTCCAGAAGGCTATATGAATAGCGTTCCTCAGACTACTCCTGAAGATATTATGGTTACGGCTCCTGAAAATGTAATCAATACTATTAAGGAATGTCGTGTTGATGTTGATTTAAAAGATGTAAGGAGCTCTATTAGCGAATATAAACAGGCACATGTGGTTTATTCTGATGGTATGACTGAAGTAAATCCAGCTCTTAACCTAATTGAGATTCTTAATAGCACGGTAAAGCTTGATATGGCGGTGAGAGAAGGGTATCCAGAAAAAATGGTTACAGTAAAGCCTGAAACCATTAATAGATCACCAGAAGGTCGCAGATTGGAATCAATCACTGCTATTCCGGATAAAGTCACTGTCACTGGTCCTTCAAGAATTCTTGATACCATTGATTCCATTGCTCTTGAAAGAATAGACTTAGCTACAATCCAGAAATCGTCTACTTTAACAGTATCAGCAATATGTCCAAAGGGCCTTAAGATAGTCGGAAATAGTAATGTTTCTTTAGCTATTAACTATGTCGACGTTAATGTTAGCAAGCTGCTTGAAAATCTTCCTTTGGAAATCACAAGCGGTGAAGATCAGCTTGTGGAACCTTCTGTAAGCACTTATTCAATCGAAATTGAAGGGCTTATAGATGACATAAATGCTATTAATCTTAAGGAAGTAAATAATATTATTTGTGTGAAAGGATTGGCCTCTGGAACTCATGATTTGAAAATCGAAACGCCATACGGTTTGTCTGAACGTGTAAAAGTTAAGAACATAATTCCAGCAACCATTCCTGTTACGATTGATATACTAGAAAAGGTTACCGAATCAGAAGAGACCACTGCTTCTGATTCTGCAAAGATAAAAGAAAATGCGTCGAAGGAAGCTTCTGCCACAGCTTCAACAACAGTTAATACTTCAGTTGCCGAAAATGCTTCGAATACGAAGGCTGTAGCTTCTGCCACAGAAAATTTGCCAGAAAAAAAATAATATTTGCATATAAATAAGGAAAGACAATGGAAAACAATTGCCAGCACTATATTGACATGTTTCCTAGTGTATCAAAGGAAAAGAAACTTGAATTAATTACCAAAATTGCAGAAGCAAAAGACGTTAATTCACTTCAGTTTTTTATTTCATGCTTGTCTGATGAATATTGGCCAGTAAGAAAGACAGCTTCTGATGCTATCCGCGCTTTTGGGGAAATAGCAATACCAGTTCTTTCTGCAGCTATGAATTCCTATAATGCAGATATTCAATATTGGGTTATTCAGATTCTGAGCGAACTGGGGCCAAAAGGCTTTCCTACAATATTGAGGGCAACAAAAAGCTCAAACGATGAAATCAGATTCTTTGCTTGTGCCGCAATCGGTAATTCCAGGATTCCTCAGGGCGTTACACCGCTGCTGAGAGCATTAGGCGATACTAAGTGGAGAGTAAGAAAATCTGCTTCAGATGCTCTTGTAAAATATGGCGAACCTGTAATAGCTCCTTTACAACAGGTTCTTAAAATAACAAATGATGAAGATATCCGCTTTTGGACTATCAAAACACTTGGAAAACTAGGTCCAAAGGCTCAGAGATTTTTGCTAGAAGCATTAAGGGCTGGGGATAAACAGACTAGATATGTTATTGCTGCTGCTCTTGGCGAATCAGGAGATAAGCGTGTTATAAAAGTTCTTATTGAATCCTTGGCAGATCCGGACTGGACAATCAGAAAAAGCGCCACAATGGCATTGGCTGAAATTGGCGACAATGCTATAAACATGATGTTTGAATATCTTAGAGGCCCTAACGATGAAATCAGAGACGGTTGTCTTCGCGCTCTGGTAAAGGCTGGCAACGATAGTTTACAGCGCCTGTTTGATGAAGTTATCAGTATGGACGAAAACAATAGATATCTTGTTAGAAAGTCTCTTGTTAAAATAGGTGCGAGAGTAGTTGAACCGCTAATGAGGCTTTTTAAACTTAAAAGTCCTGAAATCAGAGCCTTTGCCGCTTCAACCTTAGGTGAAATAGGTAATCCTAGAGCTGTTCCTGTCTTGGTTAATGGTCTTTCCGATAACGACTGGAACGTTAGAAGAAGCTCAGCTTACGCTCTTACAGAAATCGGAGAACGTGGTGTTGATAGAATAGCAGAAGCCCTTAAGAGTCCTAATGATGACGTCAGATATTGGGTTACCAGAATTCTTGAATCTATCGGTGAACCAGGCGTTCCTTACCTTGTAAAGGCTTTGAATGACGCAAACAAGGAAATTAGATTTTTTGCAGCAAAAGCTCTTGGAAGCTCTTTTGATCCTTCTGTAGCCAGAAATCTTGTTTTGGCTCTTGCCGATGAAGTTTGGAGCGTTAGAAAAGCTGCGGCAGAAAGTCTTTGCAAATTAGATGATCTTCCTATTGATGAAGTCATAAGATTCCTTTCCAGTGATAACGCTGATATCCGTTATTGGGTAAATTATGTTATCAAAGAAGTTGGTCACAACTATGTTGAAAAGATAGTTGAGGCAATGCGCCGTGGTGATTCTGAACTCAGACTCTTCGCTGCACAGGCTGCAGGAATGATAGAAAATGAACCGTTACTGATAGATGCCCTTATTGAATCATTAAGAGACGATAGCGAATGGGTAAGAATCTATTCTGCTATTTCGCTAGGACAATCTGGCGACGAACGCTCTATCGTTCCTTTAATTAGATGCTTCTCTGATAGAAACAGTGAAGTTCATCGCAATTGTGTTACTTCCTTTAAGAAGCTTGGTGATAAGGTTTATAAAGAACTCATTAATTGCATTGAATCTGATGACCCGGAATTACGTAAGAACTCAGCTCTTGCTCTTGGTGAAATGCGTGATGTCCGTGGCTTAGACCATATTATTATGCTGCTTGAAGACTCTGAAACAGCCGTAAGAATGACAGCAGCAGAAGCCTTGGGTGGATTCCCATGCAATAAGGCTAGGGCAATCCTTAATCATGCCTTAGGTGATTCAGACATAAAGGTTAGATTGTCTGCTATCAAGGCTATTGGCCAGCTTGGCTGCGAAGAAGACGCTTTGGCGCTTATGATTTATGGCGCTAAACAAAAGGAAGGCGCTGAAGTCAGGGCTATTCATAGAATTCTTGGTGATATGGCAATCAATAATCCTGATTTGTTTATTGAGATGTTCAAGAATGAACAGATGGCTATAAAGAATATGGCATATGATTCCCTTGTTACGGCAGGTTTGGAAGCTCTTCCAAGACTTACTGTGGTTGCCGCGGAATCCAAGGACGATACTCAGGTTCAATGGTGTAAGAAGGCTATTAAGCAGATAAAGATGCCTAAGGAGTCCATGTTCTATGCCTGATAGCAGAATTCCATGGCTGAAGTTGGCTTCCATGAGCAGTTGGGTAGGCGCAACCTTGATGGCTGGCCTTATTAAAAAGTATAAGAACCCAATTGCTGCTTTGCATGCTTCACCACAGGAATTAATGACTATACAGGCCTGGGATAATCGCAGAGCTCAGAGATTTGCGGCCGAAGCCTCAAAATCACAGCTAGTCTGCACTCCTGAAGCCTTAGACGAGAAGGGTATAAGGCTTATTACCTATACTTCAAAGGAATATCCGGCTCTTTTACGCGAAATACCTGATTCTCCACTAGTTTTGTTTGCTAAAGGTGAAAATATAGGTGACTGTGCTCCGGCAATTGCAATCGTTGGGGCTCGCAATGCTTCCCAGATGGGATATGAAGTCGCTCATGATTTTGCTTATAAGCTTTCTAAGGCCGGTTTCACAATTGTAAGTGGCTTAGCTTTAGGTATAGATACCTATGCTGCAAGAGGGGCTCTGGAAGCAGGCGAAAAGACGGTGGCTGTTCTTGCTAATGGTGTTGATATTACTTATCCGCGCGCTAATGCCAAGGTGCGCGAAAAGCTTATAAATAACGGGGCACTTATATCTGAATATGCTCCGGGGGTTGCTCCACTACCGTGGTATTTCCCCATCAGAAATAGAATTATTTCTGGAATGTGCATTGCAACTCTTGTTATTGAAGCGAGTGCCCGCAGTGGTTCTTTGATTACTGCTCACCTTGCAGGTGAACAGAATCG
Organism: Candidatus Avigastranaerophilus sp.; assembly: GCA_045639725.1. Lineage (GTDB taxonomy): Bacteria > Muiribacteriota > Ozemobacteria > Ozemobacterales > Ozemobacteraceae > RUG334. The sequence goes on from JAZUDR010000244.1 coordinate 7,649, forward strand.
CGAAATATTCGCTGTTCCAGGCGGCTCTGGAAAAAGTCCGTCTGAAGGAACTATGAATCTTATAAAAGAAGGTGCAAATCTTGTAACTTGTCCTGAAGAAATTATTGACTATTATCAGGATTTGTTATCTCCTGAAAAACTGAAAAATTTCCAAAAATTAAAGGGTGAGGAAATTTCAGAGGATAAAAATTTAAATGCAGAAGAAGGAAAATTAATTTTAAGATTAGCTACTGGAGCGACTGTAGACGAATTAGTCGCAGAAGGTTGGAATAATGATAAATTGTTTTCTTTACTTGTGCAGCTAGAGATGAGAAATTATATAGTAAGAATATCTGGCGGAAGATACCAGACCAGAAGAGATATAAAATAAATAAGGCAGGCTATGAACAATATTAAAAGTCCATTGACGAACATAATGGAAATTATGAACATCGTCATAAAGCGTATTGAAGCTAGTGGACGGAATGACGATGGGCAGGATCCCATGGTCAGTCAGTTGCTGGCAAAGGGTTACACTATTAACGACATTGACACTGCAATGGGCCTTGTAGAAATGATTACTTCCAAGGTTGATCCTATTGTCAGGGTTAATGAAAGAGAAAGAAATCTGGATGGCAATTATTCCGGAGTAAGGCAACTTAATCCGGCAGAAGCTGTCAGACTTACTCCAGAGGCTCAGTGCTTTCTGCTGAAATCTCTTGAAGATGGAACAGTCACACCTCTGCAGTATGAAAAAACTTTTCTGTATATTCAGAAAATGGATTTGCGTGGCATTACAAAGAGCAGACTGGAAGTTATTCTTCTGATGAATAAGCCGATAGTCAGGGAAGAAGCAGTTCAGGAAATTGTAGATACCCCGATGTTTTGCGCCACAATCCATTGATTTAGATTCCCGGAGGGGAAAATATGTCTAAGAATTTAATTATAGTTGAGTCTCCTGGTAAAATTAAGACACTTTCCAAGTTCCTGGGAAAAGAGTTTATTGTTGAAGCCAGTAAGGGCCATGTCATTGATTTGCCACCGTCTAGATTCGGTGTTAGCACAGACAATGGTTTTGTTCCCGATTTCCATGTTGTCGAAGACCGTAAAGATGTTATTCTTAATCTTCAGAAAATAGCAAAAACTGTTGATAAAGTATATCTGGCACCCGACCCTGACCGCGAAGGTGAAGCTATCAGCTGGCATTTGGCTAATGTATTAAACATTGATCCACTTTCTAAGTGCAGAATTACATTCAATGCTATTACAAAAGAAGACGTTCTGAAGTCTCTTGAAGCTCCAAGATGCATTGATTGTGATCTGGTTAATGCGCAGCAGTCCAGAAGAATTCTTGACAGACTTGTAGGTTATAAGCTTTCTCCATTGCTTTGGCAGAAAATCTGCTTAGGTCTCTCTGCTGGCCGTGTACAGTCTGTTGCTGTTGCTTTAATCTGTCAGCGCGAAAAAGAAATTCTTGCTTTTGTTCCTGAAGAATATTGGACCATCGATGCAGATTTAAAAACTGATGCTCAGAAGAAATTTAAAGTAAGACTTACTAAGGTTGCTGGTAAAAAGGCAGATGTTGCTAATAAAGCTGCTGCAGAAAATATTGTTGCATCACTTAAATCAGCAACTCTTGCTGCTAATGCTGTAACAAAACGCGAAAAACGTCAGGCACCACCGCCTCCGTTTATTACCAGTACACTTCAGGCTGAAGCTGCTCAGAAATTTGGTTTTGCACCAAAGAGAACAATGTCTATAGCTCAGAAGCTTTATGAAGGTATTGAACTTGGCGCAGAAGGTCAGGTTGGTCTTATTACCTACATGAGAACAGACTCTGTCAGAATTTCTCCAGAAGGTTTAAGAGAGCTCAATTCTTTTATTGCTAAGAATTATTCTAAGGAATATCAGCTTGATAAGAACAGATTCTTCAAGCTTAAAAAGGGTGCCCAGGACGCCCATGAAGCTATCAGACCTACTTCTGTTTTCAGAACTCCAGAAATGATGGCTCGTTTCCTTAAACCCGAGCAGCTCAAGATATATTCTTTGATTTGGAAACGCTATACTGCCTCTCAAATGGCTGATGCGGTGTATGATGTTGTTACTGTAGACGTTGAAGCAGGTGGAAATCTTTTCCAGGCTTCAGGTACTACAATGACCTTCGATGGATTCACTTCTCTTTATTCATACGCTAAAGATGAAGAAACTGAAACAGATGAATTCGATGAAGAAGGAAAGCAGAAGCTTCCTGCGATCAAGCAGGGTGAAAAGCTGAGTCTCGTCGCAACATTCCCGGAACAGCACTATACTGCCGCTCCTCCAAGATATTCAGAATCTTCAATTATCAAGACTCTCGAAAAGGAAGGCATTGGCAGACCTTCAACTTATGCTACTATTGTTGATACAATCCAGCAGCGTAAGTATGTTAAGAAGGTAGATGGTCATTTCATTCCTTCTGACGCGGCATTTGTTGTCAGCCACATTCTTGAAGAAAATTTCAAGGATTTGATTAGCACTGATTTTACTGCAAAGATGGAAAGCAGTCTTGACCTTATTGAAGAAGGCACTGCAGACTGGGTTAAGGTTCTCAGTGACTTCTATGAACCGTTCTCTGAAAACCTCAAAAAGGCAGAAGAACAGGTCGAAAAGGTTCGCATCGAATCAGACGTTGTTTGCCCTGAATGTGGCAAGAAAATGGTTGTCAGAATAGGCAGTACTGGTAAATTCTTAGCTTGCTCTGCTTATCCAGAATGCAAATCAACAATCAATATTCCTGATAACGTTCTTCTTTTTGCTAAGGGAATCCCACAGCCACCGATGAAGATGGCTGAAATTCTTGCAAATGTGGAAGAAGAAGAACCAGAAATAGAACTGATTGATGAAAAGTGCGAAAAATGTGGCGCTCAGATGCAGATTCGCAGTGGTAAGTTCGGTAAGTTCGTAGCTTGCAGTAATTACCCTGAATGCAAGAATACACACCCAATCATTAAGGATACGGGCGTTAAATGTCCGATCTGTGGTGGTAAGATTGTTGAAAAGAAATCTAAGCGCGGAAGAATGTTCTTTGGTTGCAGCAATTATCCAAAGTGCACTTTGACAACCTGGAACAAACCTACTGGTGAGCTTTGCCCCGATTGTAAGGCTCCACTTGTATGGTATAACACAAAGAAACAGGGTGATTATGTGAAGTGCTCTGCTAAGGGCTGCAAATACAAACATATCCCCGAAGGTAATGGTGCTCATAAAGATGGCGAATAAGATTACTGAATACCCAGTAACCGTAATTGGTGCTGGATTAGCAGGAACAGAAGCTGTTGCTCAACTTATCAGACGTTCTATTCCTGTAAGATTGATAGAAATGCGCCCGAAGGTAACAACCGGTGCTCATTCTACAGACCAGTTCGCTGAATTGGTTTGCAGTAACTCTGTTGGTAGCAATCTACCAGATAGAGCTCCTGGTTTATTAAAGGAAGAACTCCGCTTTTTAAACAGCTATTTCATCGATACTGCTTATAAATACAGAGTTCCTGCAGGAAATGCTCTTGCTGTAGACAGACAAGCGTTCTCAAGAGAAATCACTAGGTATATCAAGACTCATAGCCTTGTTGATTATCACAATGAAGAATGTGTTGAACTGCCCAAAGACGGTATTGTTATTGTGGCAACAGGTCCGTTAACCTCACCAAAGCTTCTTGAAGCTATTGCGGCTCGTCTTGGTAAGCAGCAGCTCGAATTCTATGATGCTGTAGCACCTATCGTTAAAGCAGAAACCATTAATATGGATATTGCCTTTAAGTCAGACCGCTACGGCGATACTGGCAAAGGCGATTATATTAACTGTCCTATGAATAAGGATGAATATCATGCTTTTGTAGAAGCTCTTCTCAGTGCAGAAAGAATAGACCTTTCTGAAATGGAAAAGAATGCTAAGAAGCAATTCTTCAGCGCATGTCAGCCTGTAGAAATAATAGCTGAAACAGGCAGTGAGTCCTTGAGATTCGGGCCATTGAAGCCGGTTGGTTTAACAGACCCGCGTACTGGTCACAGACCTTGGGCT
>JAZUDR010000245.1:0-8989 GCA_045639725.1 Candidatus Avigastranaerophilus sp.
AGCCAGAAAATTATGCGTTCATGGCTGGAAGACGAACTGGGCGGAACCAAGGTTGATGACATGGTCCGCAAGGCATTTACATTTTTGCCGCGCCTTGTAAAAGCTACTCCGAGAATGCAGGCCTTAGAACTTTATCATGGCCCGACTTTGGCATTCAAGGATTTCGGTGCTCGTTTTATGGCACAGTGTCTTGCCTCTTTTGCGGGTAAGGAAAAAATAACTATCCTTACTGCTACCTCTGGTGATACTGGCGCTGCTGTTGCAGATGCTTTTTACGGGCTCGACAACGTTAATGTTGTTATCCTTTATCCAAAGGGAAAAGTAAGTACCCTTCAGGAAAAGCTTTTCTGCACTTTAGGCAAGAATATCAGAACCTTCGCTGTTGAAGGTGATTTCGATAAATGTCAGGATATTGTAAAAACTGCTTTTGCAGACGAAGAGCTTCGAACAAAGCTGAAGCTTAATTCTGCCAATTCCATAAATATCAGCCGTCTTCTTGCTCAGATATGCTATTACTTCGAAGGTGTTGCTGGCTTCAGAGAAGTTTATGGAAAGCAGATGTTGCCCGTAATAGCTGTTCCTAGCGGTAATTTTGGTAATCTTACTGCCGGTTTCTATGCAAAGGCTCTTGGTTTGCCTGTAAAACGCTTTGTTGCAGCAACAAACGTAAATGATACTGTTCCAAGATTCCTTCAGACTTTTGAGTGGGAACCTCACAAGACTGTGGCTACCTATACAAATGCTATGGATGTTTCGGAACCAAGTAACTGGGACCGTATCATGGAACTGTTCAAGCTTATGGCTGTTCATGCTATTGGCAATAACTGGAGAATGAATGAAGGCAACCTTCAGGGTATCTCTATTACAGATTCTCAGACTGCAGCAGCAATGAGAGCGTTGCATAAGCATGGCTATGTTGGTGAACCACATACTGCTCTTGCAAGTTGTGGCTTAAGTCTTGCTTTGAAGCAGGATGAGGCAGGTATTTTCCTTTCTACTGCTCATCCCGCCAAGTTCAAGGAAAGAATAGAAGAAGTTCTCGGTATACAGATTTTCCTGCCCGATAAGCTTCAGGCTGTTTCAAACAAAAAGGTTCTCTCCGAAACCGTCCCCGCCGACTTCGCTACTGTCCGCAAGCTCCTTTTGGCCTGACCTTTGGCCCTGTAATACAACTAGCTTTCTGCTGTTTGGTTTGTGCTGCTTAACGTGGGCTGGGTGCTATTGCTTAAATATTGAAACGCACTTTATACTCTATTTTTATAAATCTAATACTTTTGTTTTTAAACTTGACTAAAAGTACTAATTGCCTTAAACTTTTTGCAGTTTGATTTTTATGGTTGCAGATTCTTTTTATAGCTGAAACCAAATACTTAGGTCAGGAGTGCGTAACGTGACTACTAAGAATTTTGCCATGATGGATGGCAACGAAGCCACCGCTCGTATTGCACACAAGGTTAACGAAGTAATAGCTATTTATCCTATTACTCCTTCTAGCACCATGGGTGAACATGCAGATGCTTTCTCAGCAGCTGGCATGACTAACATTTGGGGCACTGTTCCAAGCGTTTATGAAATGCAGTCTGAAGGCGGCGCTGTTGGCGCTGTTCACGGTTCTTTGGCAACCGGCGCTTTGACTACTACTTTTACTGCTTCTCAGGGTCTCCTTCTTATGATTCCTAACATGTATAAAATTGCTGGTGAATTGACATCAACAGTTTTCCATGTTACTGCCCGCGCAATTGCTTGTCAGGGTCTCTCTATTTTCGGTGACCATGGCGACGTAATGGCTTGCCGTCAGACTGGTTTTGCAATGCTTTGCTCTAACTCAGTTCAGGAAGCTCATGACTTTGCACTTATCTCTCAGGCAGCTACTCTTGAAGCTCGCGTTCCATTTATGCACTTCTTTGATGGTTTCAGAACTTCTCACGAAGTTAACAAGATCGAAACAATCGATGACGAAACCATTAAGGCTATGCTTGATGACGAACTCGTAATGGCTCACAGAGCTCGTGGGCTCAATCCATTGAATCCAACAATTCGTGGTACTGCTCAGAATCCAGACGTTTACTTCCAGGGCCGCGAAACTGTTAACCCATTCTATCTGAAGACTCCAGAAATCGTTCAGAAAGCAATGGATAAGCTCGGCAAAATGACTGGCCGTAACTATCAGATTTATGAATATGTTGGCGCTCCAGATGCAGAACGTGTAATCGTAATTATGGGTTCTGGTGCTGAAACAATTCATGAAGTTGCTGAATTCTTAAATGCTAAGGGTGAAAAAGTTGGTCTCGTTAAAGTTAGACTGTTCCGCCCATTCAGCGCAAAAGATTTCGTTAAGGCTTTCCCAAAGACCACTAAGAAGATTGCCGTTATGGATAGAACCAAAGAACCAGGTTCTGCTGGCGAACCACTTTACATCGATGTAAGAAACAGCATCGGTGAAGCTCTTGAAGATGGTATTGCTCCATTTACTTCTTGGCCAAAGATTGTTGGCGGCCGCTATGGTTTGGGTTCAAAAGACTTCACTCCAGATCAGGTTATCGCTATTTATGACAACCTCAAATCTGACAAGCCAAAGAATCATTTCACTGTTGGTATCGTTGATGACGTTACTAACACCAGCCTTGAACTTGGCGAAATGGTTGAAACCGGTGATAAATCTACATTCTCTGCAATGTTCTACGGTATGGGTTCTGATGGTACTGTTGGTGCCAATAAAGACTCTATCAAGGTTATCGGTAACTATGCTAAGGAATTTGCTCAGGGTTACTTCGTATACGACTCAAAGAAATCTGGCAGCATGACTATTTCTCACTTGAGATTCGGTGACAAGCCACTTCACTGCCCATATTTGATTTCTCACGCTGACTTCGTAGCTTGCCATAACTTCTCTTTCACTGAAAAGTACAATATGGTTAAGCCTCTTAAGAAGGGTGGCTGCTTCCTTCTCGAAACTGCTTACAGTGCAGAAGAAGTATGGGATCATCTCCCAGTTGAAACTCAGGAAGAACTCATTAAGAAGCAGGCTAAGCTTTATGTAATCGATGCTAACAAGCTCGCTAGAGAAATTGGTCTCGGTGGCCGCATTAACATCATTATGCAGACTTGTTTCTTCAAGATTTCTAACATTATGCCAGAAGAAAAGTTCAAAGAACTTCAGAAGAAGGCTGTTGCCAAGACCTACGGTAAGAAGGGTCCAGAAGTTGTTAATATGAACTGCTCTGCTATCGACAAGGCTCTTGAAAACCTCCACGAAGTTAAGATTCCTGCTAAGGCTACAGCTACTGAACACATTCAGCGCTCTATGCATGTTGAAGAAGCTCCAGCAGAAATTAAAGAACTTGTTAACGGCGTTCTCGAACCAATCCTTGCTGGTACCGGCGATGCAATCAAGGTTAGCCAGATGCCAATAGACGGCACTTATCCAACAGGCACTTCTCAGCTCGAAAAGAGAAATGTTGGTCTCGACATTCCGGTTTGGGATGCAGCAACTTGTGCTCAGTGTGGTATGTGTTCTGCAGTATGTCCACATGCTGCAATCAGAATGAAGATTTATGATCCTAAGTTTGCTGAAAAAGCACCTGCAACCTTCAAGTCTGCAGACGCTAAGGGCATTAAGGATGCTATGAAGTTCACAGTTCAGGTAGCTGCTGAAGACTGCACCGGTTGTGGTCTCTGTGTAGGCGTTTGTCCTCTCAAGGCTAAGGGCGTTCTCACTATGGCTCACAAGACCGTTGAAATGCGCGAAGCCGAAGCTGCTAACTGGAAGCACTTCACTGAAGTTATCCCAGAAACCGATCGCAAGTATATCAATATGAACCTCATTAAGGGTTCTCAGCTTGTTAAACCTTTGATCGAATTCTCTGGCGCTTGTGCTGGTTGTGGTGAAACTGCATACATTAAGATGCTCACTCAGATTTGTGGTGACAGACTTATGATTGCTAACGCTACTGGTTGTTCTTCAATCTACGGCGCTAACCTCCCAACAACTCCATATTGTAAGAATGAAAAGGGCTATGGTCCAGCTTGGGCTAACAGCTTGTTCGAAGACAACGCAGAATTCGGTCTTGGTATGAGATTGGCCTGCGATAAGATGAAACAGGAAGCTACTGAACTTCTTAACAAGGCTATGACCTGCGAATGCGCTGAAAAGTCTGGTCTCAAGGAAGTTGCAGAAAAGATTCTTGCTAACCCACAGAAGACCTACGAAGACATCGAAGCTCAGCGCGAAAACGTTGCAGCTCTCAAGAAGATTGCTGACGGTTGCGATAACCCAATGGCCAAGAGAATTTCTCAGATGGCTCAGTATCTCATCAGACGTTCTGTATGGGTAATCGGTGGTGACGGTTGGGCTTACGATATCGGTTACGGCGGACTTGATCACGTTCTCGCTTCTGGCAAGAACATTAAGGTTCTCGTTCTCGATACTGAAGTTTACTCTAATACAGGTGGACAGATGTCTAAGGCTACACCAATCGGCGCTATCGCTAAGTTCGCTGATTCTGGTAAGACCATGGCTAAGAAAGACCTTGGTATGATCGCTATGACATATGAAAATATCTATGTTGGTAAGATCAGCCTTGGTGGCGATATGAACCATGCTCTCAAGACCATGATGGAAGCTGAAGCTTATGACGGTCCAGCTCTTATCATTGCTTACGCACACTGCATCAACCACGGTATCAATATGACCAAGGGTCTTGATGAACAGAAGCTCGCTGTTCAGACTGGTCACTGGCCACTGTATCGCTTCAACCCAGAACTTCGTGCTCAGGGCAAGAATCCTCTTACAGTTGACTACAAGGAACCAACTGACAACGAAACTATCAACTTCAGAACCTTCGCTGGTAATGAAAACCGCTTCAAGCAGTTGCTCCGCAAGAACCCAGAAGGTGCTAAGGTACTCTTCGATAAGGCTCAGGAAAACGTCAAACTTAAATTCGCTCTCTACAAACAGATTGCTGACATTAAGCTTTGATAGGCTAAGTTAAAACAAAAAAACGCCCTGGCGTAAGTCAGAGCGTTTTTTTGTTTTAGCTTTTTTAATACTCTTCGCGAAACAAGAAACTTAGGGCGCTACGCTGATAGGGAGGAAGGGCGCTGTTGCTAAAAGGGCGTTGCTTCGCGACTAAGAGGGGATTGTTTTGGTTTTATGAATTAAACGTTAGCTTAGAGAGCAGGGGAGTTGAGTCTGAAGTGAATGCAACCATATAGCCCGATGGCATTGTATGGAGAATCTTGCCGAAAACATTGGTTTCGCCGTGAATTTCCAGATTTGTGAAATCTTCCAGATTTTCTTCGGTTAGTAGCACTGCGTGTGTCTTTGAAGCTGCTACTAGTTTTCCGTTAAAGATTTGGTTGTTTACCTGTTTGTTGTTTATGACAGAAAATGTAACATCAAAATATTCTTTTAATGCTTTTAATTCAACGTCTGTCTTGGGACAATGGATATTATAGCTGCCACCGATTCCTGTTATCTGGCTAAGCAGTATTGGCGAATTAACGCCCTTAGGCATTACTTCAAATTCATTTGCTATTTCTAATGGCTCACTGATGGCTGCTTTGGTTACTGGTGAAATAAGAATCTGGCTGCCAGTAGTAAAGCTTTCGATGCGTCCACAAAGGTTAACGTATTTGCCGATTACACCATATTTGGTATGACGTTCTGAACCAATGTTCCCGACAATGGTATCGCCAGTGCTGATGCCTATACCCATTCTGAGTTCGGGGTATCCTTTTTCTTTGTTCCACTCATTAACAGATGGCATTGCAACTTGCATTTCTACAGCGGAGCAGACAGCGTTGAAAGCATGATTGTCGCATTCTATTGGTGCGCCAAAGACAATCAGTATACCATCGCCAAGGAACTCTATAATTGTGCCTTTATGGGCTGTAATAATATCGCTCATTACTGTCAGATAATTATTCAGCATGTCGATGAGCTCATTTGGCTTCATTATTTCAGAAATCTGGGTGAAACCACGCAAATCGCTCATCATTACAGTGACGTTACGCTTTTTCCCACCAAGTTGGAGACCGCCAGGAGTTTCTAGAAGCTCTCTTACTATTTCGTCAGAGAGATATCTGCCGAATGTGGCATTGAGAAGGTTGTTGCGCATTTCAAGCTGGGTATTCAGCTTTTTAATGCGTTCCATGGCTTTGATGGCGTCACGCAATTCCGTTAATTCGCTGATGTCATTGAGAACAATTACTATACCAATCTTTTCGTCGTTTTCATGCAGGAAAAAAGTTGTGATATTGAATTGTCTGTAGCTATTTCCATTGAAATAGCTGACTATTGTTTTATGTGTCGAACTGCGGTCATAGATGGCGTTTAGTATTGCCTGGTTGAAATCGTCGTTTTCCTGATATTTATAGAAACATCTGGCGATTTTCTTCCCGAGCAGGTCATCTGCTTTCATGTCTAATAGCTCATATGCTGCTTCGTTGCAGTGCGTAACAACGCCTTTCATTGAAGTGACAATAAGCCCTTCTGACATGCTGGCAAGTATTGATTTATATATAAAATTGTCATCAGCCATCTTTTTTTACCCTAAGTAAGTTTCCCATATAAAAATATTTAATTATAAAAAATTGTCAACCACAACAAATATTAGGGCGGCCAGCGGCCTAGAAGGGCGCAGCACAGCTGCTAGGAGGGCGGCCCTATGGGCCTAGGAGGGGATTGTTTAGCTGACGCTTTTAGATAGTTTCTGCTGCTTCAACCAACTTAGTGCCAATTTATAAATTGAGAATTGAGAATGGAGGCAAGAGCCAAGGGCCAAGGGCCAAGGGCCAAGAGCCAATAGCCAAAAGCTGCTTGTCCGACTTCCGGCTTGCATTTGGCATACTCTTGAAATTTTGTTATAATAAAGGTATAGGGGTGAATAGCGATGAATAAATTAATTCGTGGATTTGTTAGAAAATGTAAGAGATTTGGGTTTACTCTTGCTGAAGCGCTGATTGTAACTGTAATGGCCGGTTATTCCATTCTGCCGATTCTTGGAACTATGCAGAATGCTTCAAATAGGGCTGAAGCTTATGATCATAACTCAAAAATGGTTCAGTATACCCGTTCACGCCTTACAAAAGAAATCGCTAATGCCTCTTTTGACCACTGCGCTGTTTCAACAGACGATACGTATCACTATATTGTATATTTTGATCCTACTGGTGATGAAGAAAAAGCTGTCAGGATGGAAATTCCTGAAACATCAGTAACTCCTGAAGAATTAAGAACCGTAGATATAAATTCTACAGGTACATTAGCTTCAGAAGCCTGTACATTGCTTGGGTTAAGCACCACTCTTAATAGTGCATACCTGAAAATAATTTATGCTTATAAAACGTCTGTGCAGACCAATGATGGTATTTTGATTTCGGACTATACTGAAGACACTAATTATCGTGCCGGAGAAGCCGGCCCCAAGGGCTTGATGGGCATCGTTGTCACTACACGACTTATAGAAGAAGAAGATTTTGCATATAACGAAGACGGCTATATGCTTCTTGAGGACAACGTAGTTGCTTCAGATACCTTTGTTGCACCTGTTTCGAATTTTTCACTGGTTAATCTGCCCGCAGTCAGCGACGAATACATCTGGGTATGTGATTCTCTTAACTTGAAATTAATAGCTATAGACCCTGTTACAAAAACAGTGGCTTCTACTATAGTTCTGCCACGTAGTGCCAAGAAAACTGACAAACCTGATGACAAAGAACATGATTCATATAGACCTTGGCGTATAGCTCTCCATCCTTCAGGTAAAATTATGGCTGTTCTTCTCAAAAATAATATTATGTATGTAAATCTTGATAAGAAGAGCCCTGATTATGGCAAGTGTAAAAAACAACTGGGATCAGATACTAACTATGCGTTTTGCAATCCCGATAAAGATGCTCAAAAAGCAATTAATGACGGTGGTATGGCTTTCAGACCGGATGGTAAATACTTGTTTTTTACCAAAAAAGAAGCTAAGACTCTTATTGTATTTAAGTTTGATTACACTATTAATTCTTCAACAAAGGTATTGGACTGGTCTAGTGTTAAATGTACAGAGGTGGGTAGTGCTAATCTTGACGGTGAAAAGAATGAGTATGTTGGTTTGGTGCCCTCTTCTAATGGTTATCTGTATCTAGCCTATAAAGACAAAAATCTTGGTGTTTATAGGTTTTCCATGTATCCCAAAAATAATGGTGGCGATGATGATTTTAGCCAAAATATATTCAAACCAGAAAAAATAGGTTATCTTAGTTATGAACATGATTTGAAGGGTATTGCTGTTAGTTCTGCAGGCACTCATCTTGCTGTAATCTTAGATTATAACAAGGATGATAAAAAGAATGTGCTTCTTTTTGATGCAAACACAGGGGCGCTTCTGGATAAGCAGGCCTATGAGGAAGTCTGCAGACCTGCTTTTGTGGCAAACGCCAATGCTTCGAACGATATAAATGACAGGACTCTTACGCTCAATGTTACTAATAAAGAATGCAAAGAAGATGTTATTGCGACTAGTCTTGCTATCGGTGACGACCGTAACGAAAATTATGGCATTTATAAAAGTGCAGTTAATAACGGTGGCCCTGGTGGCCATGGCGGTGGACCTGCAGATAAAAAATTCAATGGATTTCAAATGATTCCTTCTCCTATTCCTGGTGAATTGGTTATTACAGAAAAGGAAAAGCCTTATCTTGTTTTTACCAAATCTAATAATGCTAAGGCGCAAGAAACCCAGATTACTAATGAAAACAAGCTTGAATTAGGGAATGAAGGCCCTAAAAACAACAAATCCATTGCTGATATTGCTGCAAATCCAAGAGACATTCTTGCTGTTTCAAGCACTGGAACCATTACACTTTATGACATGAACATCATGAAGGAAATTGAAGACAATAGGATTATTGCTACTGATACTCCTACAGACCTTTCTATGAGTCCAAATGGCGAACTTCTTATCGGAGGGTATGGAGCAAAGAGAAGACAAGGTAC
>JAZUDR010000246.1:0-2795 GCA_045639725.1 Candidatus Avigastranaerophilus sp.
GTGGCGTTGACCTTGCTGCTGAAGTCGGTGCTGTCAGTGCCGACCATTTGCTCATGACCGGGGAAGAAGGCATCCGTAAGCTTGTTGGCAGTGGCGTTGTTCCTACTGTTCTGCCAGGCACCTCTACATTTTTGATGGAAAGCCATCATGCACCTGCAAGAAAAATGATTGAAGCAGGTTTGCCTGTTGCAATCGCATCAGACCATAATCCCGGAAGCTGCCAGTTCCTGGGCGCAAACCTCATACAGTCCATGGCTATGCTTCAGCTAAGAATGAGTGCTTCAGAAGCTCTTATTGCGGGCACCCTTCATGCTGCACATGCCCTTGATATGGGTAACGAGGTAGGCGCTCTCGAAGTAGGCCGCTATATGGATGTGGCCCTCTTTGATCTTGAATCCTTTAGGCAGATTGGATATCACGTCGGTCAGAATTATCTCTATGATTTAATAATCGGCGGTAACCCGGTTTATACAGATTGAACCGCTTATGAAGCTATATCTTGTGCCATTCAAGCAGGAAGCCAAACTGCTAACAGCCATCCTTCCCAACTGCCACCCTGTAAAAGATGGGGGTTGGGGAGGGGAATGGAATTTCAATAACGGCCGTGTAATTTGTTGGAACCAGGCTGGTAGTGCCGGTGTTCACGACATCGTAAACCGTATATCTGATTTCAGCCAATATTCAGATGTGATTATGTTCGGCTCTGCCGGCTCTTTGGCCCATGACCTGTCTTTGGGGCAGATTTTTTGCTGTACTACCGTAAAAAATACAAATGGCGGCCACTGGCAGATACCTGCTTTGCCAGGATTCCCTGAATGTGGCATATTAAGCACAGAAGCCCTTGTTTTTGACAATGAAAAACGAAATGAACTATGGCAGAAATACCAGTGCGAATTAGTAGACATGGAAACCGCTGCCTTCGCTGAATTAGCTGCTTCAGGCGTCTTTGGCTCTGCTCGCGTCGGCGTTATACGCTTTGTAAGCGATACATACGATATATTGCCCGAAATCGACCCGCTGACTAATAATTTCACTGGAAAGTTCCCACCAGAAGTCCGCATTGGCATTACCAAATACCGCAAATGTTTAATATAGGGGAAGAGGCCCGCAGGTCCAATATAATGAATTAGGCTACTTTATATAAGCCAAGTATAAAGCTTGTTTCAATAGGCTTTTGGCTACTAGCCTTTGGCTCTTGGCGGCTGTTGGGGCTTGACCCTCCTTTCTAAGGAGGGACTAAGGGAGGTTTCTATTCCTTCTGAAAATTATTAAAAGATGCACTTTATAGAGCGCTTACCATTAAACCGTATTCAAAAGCTAGCTCCTCGAAAAAAATCAAATCACAACAAACCTTGTTCAGAAGCTAATTTTTGAAATTTCTCAACAGAAATGTTCATTTGTTCAGCTGCTTGCTGTAAGGTAATAAAGCCTTTTTTTATCATTTGTATAAAAGCTTTTATTTCTCCTTTTATTTCTCCTTTTTCTTCTCCTTTTTTTCTTTCAATTTCGGCAAAATCGTAAGTCATGGCTATAGCTTCCTCCATATTATAAAATTCTTTTACATCTTGGTTAAACCTAGTAGACAGGAATCGTCTTATAAACCGGATAAGAGTTTTAAAATTCTGTAGTTTCTCTTTCGTATCAAGCTTCTTGGCTATTTCCTTGAGAACATCTGTCAGATTATCTGCTCCCTTGGTTCTTTCAATCTGTATCAAAGCAGTAACACAATTAAAAATTCCATCTTCCAAAGCATTCTTCTTGTTTTTCTCTGGATGTATCTCGTCTATAAGATAATATTCAACACTTATGCCGTTTACACTTTTATCCTGAAGAATATCGGCGACATTAAGGGCAGCATCCCAGTCCTCAACACCATTGTATAGAACAATAGGTAGTATAGGTGGAATTTTATGGCTTTTAGCATATTCGGTATTAGAGTTATTCAACAGGCTTAACCATAATTCAGCCATATAAGACATAATTCTTACCGGCATAGAATAGTCAACATTTGATTGAAACTCTAATATGATATAGACATAAAGCCATTGATTATTATACTTCAGACGCCATATCATATCATCGTGGCGTTCACCAGCTTCTTTCCTTACAAAATCTGCATTACACCTTTCTAACGTGGAAAAATCCAGCTCGCTGACAAATGCCTTGTCAACATAGCCTGTTATAAGGTCTTCTACATTTTTTGCTTCTGAAAAGAATTCTTTGTATGATAAATCTTGATTTCCCATACTGCTATTATATATAAAATTATAAAGTTAGGCAAACTCTATAATGGAAGTTACAGCCTATTGCAACATACCTTATACTCGCTTGGTATAAAATAATGCCCAGCTTCCTGCTTCCAGCTTCCAGCTTCTGGCTTCAAGTTTCAAGCTTCAGGCTTCTAGCTCTCTCGGCCAGCAGCCAAAAGCTAATAGCCAAAAGCCTATTGAAACATACTTTATACTTGCTTGCTATTGAATAATGCCCTGCTTCTAGCTTCAAGCTTCAGGCTTCCAGTTTCCGACTTCCGGTATGATACACCCCCCTCATTCGTCAGTGCTTCGCACTGCCACCTTCCCCCTAAAGGAGGAAGGCCTCGCAGGGGCGACTCCCTTCCGACGGCCGGCTTTCTCGGCTAGCAGCCAAGAGCCAAAGTAAGCGCTTAATTAACCGCATCTTTTAATTTTTTTAATAATGCATAATCATAGTTCTTGAATTTTATAAGGAGATTCGATTATGCAAAAATTTTATGAAAACAAAGACGCGTATATGCACAATCAGATTATGCAATGGAA
>JAZUDR010000247.1:0-13726 GCA_045639725.1 Candidatus Avigastranaerophilus sp.
CGTCTGACCTTATGGTCAGGCGTGTTTTTTCTCCATTTAAAACTCCATAATTATTATACCTGTAATTAAAAAAAATCTACTATTGTAAATTCTTTTGGTCGATGGTACTCTATCTGAAATAAAAATTTAAGTCAGGAGAAAAACAAATGGCAGATGTAAAAGCATTTCCACAGAGCGAACTTGACAACATGCACATTGCTAATGGCATGGTTCGCCTTGATTTTAAAGCTGTAGCAGCAAGTGATACAAAAGATTTACGCCTAATTATGGCACCTCAGGGTTATCTCCAGGTTTTCAACATGATGCAGAGAGTATTAGACAAACTCGAAGCCGATGGCAAAATTCAGAGAGTTCAGCAGCCAAAGAATTAAGGAGAAATAACCATGAGTAAAAGCTACGAAGAAATTTATACCGACGGTATTGAAGAAATTAACATGGAAAATGGTCAGGTAACTCTTTCTTTCATGACTGTTCAGCCTTCTGGTGATCCAAAGAACCCAGACCGTGAAGTAAAGGCCAGCGTTCAGATGAATTTTGACCAGTTCATGGATGCTTATTATAAGCTTGGCAAACTCGGTGGAGTTATGGCTGAAAAGGGTATTATCGGCGTTCGCAAGCCAGAAGATGGCAAAGGCATCGCTGATTTCAAGAAACCAAATTGATTAAGCAACCGCTCTTGGCTATTAGCTTTTAGCTCTTAGCTCTTAGCCGAGAATATAACAGCCGCAAACCGCAAGCTACAAGCTACAAGCTATAAGCTATAAGCTATAAGCTATAAGCTACAAGCTGCAAGCCGCAAGCTATAAGCTACAAGCTGCAAGCCGCAAGCTATAAGCCGCAAGCTACAAGCTATAAGCTACAAGCCGCAAGCTACAAGCTGCAAGCTGCAAGCCAATAGCTAAAAGCAGAAAAAAAGCACTTTGGTAACGAAGTGCTTTTTTTCTTTGTAGATGACTCTGATTGTTATATAATATGCGTGATTTTATTGTTTCTTTAAGAAGATTAATAAAAACTTTGCTAATACAAAGATTCGAAGAACTAGGCTAAGTTAGAGTGGACAAGGATTTCCCAATCCCCAACCCCATTGGCCGAGTGTTCGGACAGTCTTAGGGGGTATAAAATGAGTCTCGCAAAATGTGTTGCTTTATTTGCAGCATTATCAATCCCGACCATCGCACTTTGTGCAGAAAAGGAATACAACGTGAAAGAAGCTTTAAAGAACAGATTTGTTAGCTATGTTACTATTGAAAGCACTTCTAACGAAGCCAATGAAGCTTGTCCATCAAGCCAGGGCCAGTTTCAGGTCGCTGAAGTAATTAAAGCCGAACTTGAAAAGCTTGGTCTCAAGGATATTATTCTTGATGAAAACTGCTATCTGACTGCTTATTTGCCGGCCAATACAGACAAGGATATCCCTGTTATCGCTTTTATTTCTCATATGGATACTTCTCCAGACTGTTCTGGCAAGGATGTTAAGCCACAGTTTATCGAAAATTACGATGGCGGCGACATCAAGCTTGGCAACAGCGGTCTTGTTCTCAAGGGTTCCGAACAGGAAGGCCTTAAGATTGCAAAGGGCGAAACTATCATTACGACTGATGGCACAACTCTTCTTGGTGCAGATGACAAATCAGGCTGTGCTGAAATAGTCACTGCTATGGAATACCTTATCAATCATCCTGAAGTAAAGCATGGCAAAATTTATGTTGCTTTCACTCCAGACGAAGAAATTGGTCGCGGCACCGATAAGTTCCCGATGGACCGTTTCCCGGCAAAATGGGCTTATACCGTTGACGGCGGTGGCTTAGGGGAATTGGAATACGAAAACTTCAATGCAGCCTCTGCTGTTGTTGAATTCGAAGGCGTAAGCATCCACCCAGGGTCTGCAAAGGATGTAATGGTTAATAGTCAGACTCTCGCTTGCCAGTTCCATTCTGAAATGCCTGCAGCAGAAACTCCTGAACATACTGATGGCTACGATGGATTTTTCCATCTTACAGATATGTCTGGCAGCTGCGAATATTCAAAGCTTTGCTATATTATCAGAGACTTTGACAACGAAAACTTTGAAAAACGTAAGCAGTTCATTAAGGACAAAGTTGCTGAATTCAACAAGAAACTTGGTGCTGAACGCGCTAAAGTAACTGTTAAGGATAGCTATCGCAATATGCTTGAAAAGGTTAAGCCTTTCCCGCACATTATTGAATTGGCTAAAACTGCTATGAAGGAAGCTGGCGTTGAACCTAAGGTTGTTCCTATCCGTGGCGGCACAGACGGTGCTAGTCTTTCTCACAAAGGCCTGCCATGTCCAAACCTCTTCACTGGTGGAAACAACTTCCATGGCCGCTATGAATTTGTCAGCCTCGACGTAATGCAGAAAGCAGTTAATGTAATCATTAATATCTGCAAAAACGTTAAATAAGCGTAAAACCTAAATTTCTTTACTTAATAATTGAAATAGATTATATTGAAACCTTCCAAGAGATTGGAAGGTTTTTATTTTCAGATTTTCGTAAAAATTTGAATGATGTAATCCATAGATTCTTAGAAATAATCTCAGGAGTTAATTTTTAAGAATTTAAGGTTTTGTAGCAGGTATTGATTTCTTCCCCCCGTTAAGGCTTGGCCTTAACAAAAGTTTCCAAAAGAAATGGAGAAACAAAAATGGCTAAGAAGTATCAGATTACAGCGATTTCAGACGCTCTCACCGATATTATCGTTCAGCAGGACGATGAAACCATGAAAAAGCTAGGTTTAAGAAAAGGGCAGAGCATAGAAATAGATGACGAAACTATTGCAAGATTCCGTTCTATTCTTAATGAAGACGAAATGGTCATCAGCCCTGGTGGTTCCCCGACAAATGTTATTTATGGTGCCAGCAATCTCGGTCTCAAATGCGCTTTCATAGGTTGTGTTGGTAATGATGACTACGGTTATGACTATATCAATAATCTTCGTGAAAACAATATTGATACATATATTTCAATTAAACAGGGCGACTCTGGAAGATGTTTCACTTTCGTTGGCAAAGATGGTGAAAGAAGCTTTGGTCTTGATTTTGGTATAACTAAACAGCTTTATCCATACGAAATCCTCCATAGTCTTATCAGAGACTCTGAATACCTTCACTTCTCTGCTTATGAATTCCGCGGTGATAATCCAATAAACAAAGCTACCAGATATGCTATTGAAATCGCTAGAAAATCTAATACCAAGATTTCATTCGACCTTGGTGACAGCGGTGTAATCAAAGAAGCCAGAAAAGAAATCGAAACAAATCTGTTTGATGAAAAGATTGACTTGTTGTTTGCCAATGAAAATGAAGCTGAAGCCATGTGTGGTGACAAAAACTTCGAAAAGCTTCTCAAATATGCAAGACTTGTAGTTGTTAAACTTGGTAAGGAAGGCTCTATCGCCTATACTCAGGATTTCAACATTCATGTAGATGCCTATAAGGTTGACCATGTAAAAGACACCAATGGTGCAGGCGATAACTTCCAGGCAGGTTTCTTCTACGGACTTCACAAGGGCTTGCCACTCAAGACCTGTTTGAAGATTGGCAACTTCCTCGCTTCTAATATCATAAAGAGAATCGGTGCCCAGTCTCAGGTTAAGATTGAAGGTATCGAACACATCATCTGATGATTATCTAACCAAAGACCGCTTTGGCGGTCTTTTTTTTATCTAAGCCCCCCTTTCGTAAATGGGGCAGGCTGTTTAAAGACCCCCTTTCGTAAAGGGGGGTAGGGGGGATTTTGCTAACTTAGGCAAAGCAGCAGAAAGTTAAGCCCGAGGGCCTCGCTCTCTCGGCCATCTGCTTATTGCAACAAACCTTATACTCGCCTGGTATTGAATAGTGTCCTGCTTCTAGCTTCGAGCTTCTAGCTTCTAGCTTTCTACTTCTTAAATCCTTGACATCTAATACTATTTTTGTATTTTTATAGAAATATGTTATAATTAAATAAATAAATATTTATTTTAGTTCTATAAGAAACATAACCTAGGTACAAAAATTGGCTTGCGAAACTAAATTTGAATTTATCTTGCAGTTTGAGAAGATTCTCGGGGAAATGAAAAGCAAAAACTCCGAGACTTATGGTCGTAATATCCAATTTTTGAGCGTTGAACCAATTGAAGCTGTCAGACCGATTTTAAAGAAATTTTTCCCATCTGACTCTGCTTTAATAGACACTTTGGTCAGAAAAGACATTGACCTGATGCTTATGAGAATTCTGAGAACAGAAGTTCTCGGTTTGCAGAATGACGGCGAAAAGCTAGTCAGAAAGGCACGTGACATAGTTGCCAAATTTGGTTTCCTGCCACCTGTAGCCTTTTTCTATGACTATAATGGCGCAGAACTTTACGAATCAATGCTGGAAACTATTTTCCGTATTCTTAAAAAGAATGGCAAGCCACAGAGTCTGTCTGAAATCTGGCATAGATTTTCTGCACCACTTGTTGCTAGTTTTGAATTGAAGAACGTATTCACAAAGGAACTGCTCTTCAAAATCAGGCAGCGTCTTAAAAATTATCTCGAAAAAGATAAGCGTTTCTATATTGACGCTCGAAGCCCGAAGAAGCTTTACATCGGTTTGGCTGAATGGGAAAAGACCTTCGATTTTTATAACGAGTAGGCGATTATCTTGGCACTCAGTAATAATAAAATCTCAGGCCAGCGCAGTTTTACGCTCTTTTATATGATATGGCTTGCGGCGATAGGCTTCATAACAGTCATGCTCAGAGGCTCTGACTTAGGCATTCTTGCTGTATTTGTAATGCTAGGGATTTTGACTGTTGTTATCAGACATAGAACCAAAGAAAGCAATTCTTTGAAGATGATTTGCAATTTCTATGAAAAAGCCCATCGTTTGAACGATCTTGAAATGATTCAGACCGACGAACACGCCTATCAGAAGATTCTTGAGGCTGTGTCCGAACTTGGAAATTTTGACTGGGTTGTTCTTTTTCTCTTGGACAACGAAAAACAGAGCTTTATTGCAACTGAAGCCCATGGAATTAAACTCGGAAATTTTGAAAGCATCAAGTTTGAACAATTATGCAATAAAAATGGCGAAATAGAAACCGATCCCAATAAGTTGTCTTTCAAGCTTCTTCAGTATGTTTTCAAGGCTTATGATTTTAAAGGAGCATTGGCTGGGGCTACACTTACTCACGATAATGCTTTCTATGGCTCGCTTCTTGTTGGCAGATATGACGAAGAACAGACGCTTACCTCAGAAGATAATTTTAAACTGGATTTGCTTTCTGACCAGGTTTCTATCTGTCTTCATAATTACAAGATGCATAAGGAGCTGGAATTTAGGGCGAATGCGCTTGCAGAGCGTCAGGCATCTATCCAGCGAGAGCTTGATATGGCAAGAATCGTTCAAGAAGGCGCGTTGCCTCGAGCTTTGCCGGATGTTAAAGGCTTGAAGGTTGCGACCTTTATTAAGCCTGCCCGCTGTGTCGGTGGCGATTTTATCCGTTACGTCTATGGTAATAATCCAAACCAGTTTGGTTTCTTAATCGGTGACGTCTGCGGCAAAGGTGTTCCTGCTTCTCTAGTAATGTCCGTTGTTTACTGCCTTTTTAAGGAAAAGGGAAGTATAGATCGTGACCCCGCTGATTTGATGAGCTCTGTTAATGTTTCCTTGAAGGAATTTCTTGGCGCTGGTTCTCACTTCAATTCCACCGCTCTTTGGGGCGTTTTTGACTTGAAGAATATGACCTTTACCTATGCTAATGCTGGCCATGATTTTCCGCTTCACTATTGCACAAGCAGTAAAATTCTTGAAGAATTCCCATCTACCGGGACTTTGCTAGGAATATTCGTAGAAAGCGAATACAAGACCCGTTCCTTTAGGCTTGAACACGGCGATAAGATTATTTTCTACTCAGACGGCCTTGTGGATTTCTTTGAAGCTAAGGAAAATGCTGAGGATGGCTACAAATGCCTGAAGGATTTCTTCAAGCTCCGTCAGGATAAGACTCCGGAACAAATCATCAAGGAAATATCAGACCTGGTTGACCAGAACCCAGCCTCAATCAAAGACGACATCACCGCCTCCGTCGTCGCTATAGAGTAAATTCTAAGTTGAAAATTGAGGATGGAGAATGAAATAATTCTCAATTTTCAACTCTCAATTCTCAATTGGGAATTGCACAGAGTTGGTTGAAGCAGTAGAAACCAAACAATTCCCTCTTAGGCGAAGCGGCCCTCTTAGCGCAGCGGCCCTCTAGCGCAGCGGCCCTCCAGCGCAGCGACCCTCTAGCGAAGCGGCCCTTATATTATACATAAGAATGTAGGCTGCTGATCAGGAAGTTTACTGCGAAAAGGGTGAAGAGGGTGACTGAGAAACCGGCAACGGCCAGACATGCCGTCCAGGTGCCGCTCCAACCACGTGCAAGTCTGACATGCAAATAAATAGAGTAGACAAGAAAAGTTACCAGGGCCCATGTTTCTTTGGGATCCCATCCCCAGTAGCGTCCCCATGCCTTATTGGCCCAGACCATACCAAATACCAGGCCACCAATGGTATACAGCGGATAACCAAGAGCAATAGCTCTATAGGTAAGATTGTCTAATACCGAATCTTCTGGCAGCCACTTTTCTGCACCTCTTCCAATAGCGCCTCTGAACAGATAGGTCATTATTGAAAGAAGAATTGAAACTACTATTGCTGGGCAAATCAGCCAATACACAATAATCTGCCATTTGTCTTCAAATTTCGGATTAGCTTTTAATGTGAGGGCTAACAGAATCATACCTGCTATGAAAATAATAGGCAGACCGAGTGTGACTACATAGCATGCCACCTTTTCGCTTGTGTTTTCAAAGCTTGTTTTACCGGCGGAGTTCCCAAGAATGCGTCTAAGACAATACATGTAGCTGAGAATGAAGGCTACAGCAAAGCATGATTCCCCTAAAAATGCCAGCGAAACATGGACGTGAAGCCATTTTGATTGAAGAGCCGGAATCAGCGGTGTTACTTCTGATGGAAACAGCGAGGAAATACCAATCATCATTACAGCCAGAACACTAGAACCTGCTTCAAGAAAGGCTAATGGGTGCTTTCTTGTGAAACAAACACCGGCTAGCACAACAAAGGTTGAAAGCGTAACCATGGATTCATACATGTTTGACAGCGGTGGATGACCAGCAGCATGCCAGCGGAGACCGATGGCTACCAATGCGCATATTGCACCTATCCAGTTTGCTGTGCGGGCGACTTTATAAAGCTTCTGCCTGTTCATACTGAGATAAATGCAGTAGAGGCCAAATGCGAGCAGATAAAAGGCCATTGCGGCTATAAAAAGTGCGGTTTCGTTCATTAGTCTTCCTTTTGGACTGTTGTCAGTCTATTTTCAAAATCCGGTAATTCTTTTTTCAGTAGTGAAGCCGGTCTGTTTGAATTCAAAGCTATTGTGGCTGTGCCGTCCTCGTTGAAAACTATCCACTCTTCTCTGTAGGAAACATAAAAACTGAGCATCATTCCTAGACAGAAAAGAATGCAACCTAACCAGACGAGTGGCTTTCCTGGGTCGTAGGCAACCTGTAGAATTGCTTCATATTCAGAGTCTGCACTCTGGAAAGTGAATTTCAAGGGCAGGTTTGACACATGGGCTGCGATTTCTGATTTATCCTGAGAAAAGCCCCATGTGTGGCCAACTTCGCAATTCGCATTGGAATCGAAGGCTACTATCATTGCTGCCGGGTTCAATAGTTCCTGAGAAGCATTGAAGAATCCGCCTTCTGTGATTTTTAAATCTGGTAAGAAGGAATTTACAACGATTGAATATGGAAAATCTTTGATAGTAAATGCTTCGTTTATTCCTACTTCAATGTTTTGCGGGAAAGAGCCTTCCGCTGGTTTGTAATCTTCCCAGCCTTTTACATCGGGCACATATTCAACAAGCATTTTAAGATTTTTCCAGTTTTTGTTCCAACTGGAAAGGTAGAATCCGTAATCTTTGTAGCTGACTGGGTAGTTGACCTGAATCTTCATAGGAGCTGTTTCGGACATTGCATTAAACAGGGTGCCGGAAGCTACATCCATGAATCTTACTTCGGCATTCCAGCTTTTTACCTTTTGCGGATTACCGTTCTCATCGTTGTAGTGTTCAATCCAGAGTTTGTCGAATGCAACTTTGAACTCAGGATGCATGATTCCATTATTATAAACCTTGTGAAGCTCTTCTATTTTTTCACGCATTGTTTCAAGACGTGAATCATTAGGATTGAACTGTCTGATATGTCTTGCCTGACGGCTCATGCTGTCTGCTTTAACTGCTGAACGTATTACATCCAGAGTTGGTATCGGAATCTTTTCACCGGCTTTGCCAGCAATAGACATTTCTACTCCGAAAAGCAGGCCTAAAAGACCGCCAAAAAATACCAGAACAAGACCAATGTGAAGTATGAGACCGCCTAGGAGTGCTGCTTTCCCGGAACATCTGAATGCTACCTTGGGACCGTCTTCAAAACGGCCTATTTCAAAGCCCTTCAGATTTTCATCACTTGGAGCTTTTTCTAAGTTCTGTGAAGCCTCAAAAGCAAGAATTTCAGGCAATGTGGCGTTTTTGAATCTTCCAAAAAGCTTCTTTGAAATTGATTTCCAACGATTGAATACACAAAGAACGGCAGATATGCTTAAAAGTGCAAGTGTGCCGACAAACAAGGCTGAACGATACATATCGTCGAACCCCATTCCCAAAATGAATTGCCAGCCTTTGGGAAATGCCTGTATATAGTTGATTGCCTCAAGACGCTGCGGAATCAGTGTGCCGGTTATTGCCAGCAGTGTCAGCAGCATAATAAGAAATATTGCGGTTTTTAGGGAGGCCAGAAGGCCGATTATTTTTTTCATCTTTTCACCAAAAGTCTAGTTTAGCATAAATAGGTTATTTTTTGAATATACTTTAAATTTGGGTTGAGGTTTGGTAGAATATCGATGTACTGATTGATAGGTATAAGGTGAAAAGTTTTATGAGAACATCAAAATCTGCGTTATTAATTGCTATTGCTGCATTCATGCTCAGCCAGACTCCGGCTGTGTTTGCTGATACTGCTAAACTGCATGTAGATGTTGGGCTGAATCATTTTTACAAGAACAGATATCTTGAAGCCTACAAAGAATTCAAGACCGCTGTAGAAATGGACCCGACCTATGCTGAGGCTTATTACAACCTTGGCCGTGTATATAAAGCTCAGGGCTTTATAAAGGAAGCTATTGTAGAATTTCAGCTTGCTGTAAGACTGAAACCAGATTATGTTGCCGCTCAGCGTGAACTTGATGCTTTAACAGCTTCACTGGCATCTGATATTAATCAGCAGATGCGTGCTCAGGGCCGTGATACCTACCGTCAGACAGAATTCAGCTCTATGAGCGCAGAAGACGCTGAAAGCAATGCCCGCAAAATGTTGAATCAGGGCAAGACCGACGAAGCAATCAGATACTATACTGTTGTCGTAAGAGAAAGACCTAACGACGTCAGTTCCAGAAAAATGCTCGGCTTCTTGAATTTTAAGACTAATAAATTCACTGATTCCTTAGAACAGTATCAGGCTGCTAGAAAACTGGCCCCTGCCGATGCTGAAATTCCATATGCTCTAGGCTTGATTTACATGAAGACTGGCAGTCCTGAAAAAGCAGAAACCTTCTTTAAGGACGCTGTAAAGCTTAATTCAACAATGGTTAAAGCTTTTTTCGCTCTGGGCGAATCATATGAAGCTCAGGGGAAGATTGATGATGCTGCTTTTCAGTTCAGAAAGTGCCTTGAATTGACTCCAAATCTTAAGGAAGCTCAGAACAAGCTTGATTATCTTGTTGGAAAGCAGAGTTATAACTATTTCAGTCGCGGTTCTTATCATTATCAGCGCGGCGAATACGATAAGGCCCTCCCATTGCTTTCTATGGCAAAAAGTCACGGCAGTCTGACTCCTGACCAGAAGCGCCAGGTTGAAGAAATGCTGAATGCCAGCCAATATTGGGTAAATAAAGATCAGGCAGAAAAACGCGAAACTGCTGAACGTCAGCAGGTTCTTAATAGTGCCACAATTTCCCGAAGCGTCAGCGTTGAAGATGTTTGCAGCAACCCGGGTTCTTATATGAATAAGGCTGTTGAATGGGAAGGCGCTGTTGAATTTAAGGAAGAAGAACGCGGAAAGCTCACTCTCTGTGTAAATTCGAATTCAAGATATGATGCTAAGTCTAATATGAACGGCTGTTTCATGGTTGTTTTGCCTAAGGCTGTTAAAGACGACCCGAGAATTTCAGATTATTCTACAACAGTAACCGTAAAAGGCAAGCTTGTTAAGGTTGAAAAGATATATTACGATGGCTATGGCTATAGCTCACGTAAACAGCCAGTAATAGAAGCGGTAGAAATTGAATTCAACCGCGTTGACTACGATTCTCCTCTCGTATTGAGATTCTGACGTCTTATATAATAAAACTGCATGGGTAATTATTTTAAAATAGCAATATTGTTCCTTTGCATGACTGTTTGTTGCTCTGTAGCTTATGCAATAGACTGTCCTGCTTGTGGTTCCCGGGATTTACCCAGTCTAATTATGCTTTGTCCCGATTGCGGAGCCAATATTTATGATTATGCCTATGAAAAGAAGGGCACTGATCGTTCTGCTCTGATAGTAAGACTCTACTATACTGGTGATAATCCAGACAAGCTCTCTACTTATGCGAAGCTTTTTGTTAACGGCAAATACATGGGCAATATTGAGCAGATTGAAAAACAAAAACGCACCGAAGAAGGCATGAGAGGCTGGAGCGACGGCTTAGGCGATAGATTTACCGCTTATTACGAAAAGGAATTCAGAAATATTCCTGTCGGTCAGCTCAAGATTGAATTGGAAATGCGTTTTAATCGCTTGTATGGTTATGGCCGCAGCTATAAACGGGTTGTTTTCCCATATGTAATGTTTAACGGGAAACAAAAAACAACCATCGAACATTCTTTTTCAAGTCCAACTGACTTTAGTGTAATAGACAAGAAGAAAAAGCAGCAGATGGAAGAAGAAGCCAAGAAAGCAATTCCCATCGTATCTGACGCCAAACTAAAAACCGCCACCGGCACCGTAAAACTCGACATCGGACTCTTCGACTGATACCCCCTTTTGTAAAGAGGCATCCTCTGAGACCCCCTTTCGTAAAGGGGGGTAGGGGGGATTTCCTGCTAACAATCGCAAAGCAGAAACCTACGCAGGCAAACTACAGACCAACGTGTCCTGCTTCCGACTTCTGATCCTAGACTGACAATGCGAATACCTTTACTAATAAGAAAATATATATTAGAATAAATACACGGATGTTCTTGACCAAAACATTCGTATATGTGGTTTACCATAGTTAAATTACTGATAGGTGAAAGAACAATGACAGACGAAGTTACATACAGATTGCTGAAGGCTATTGAAAAGAACCCAAAGACGAATCAGAGGCAGCTTGCCGATGAAATGGATGTTAGTCTGGGACGATTGAACTTTTTCATTAATGAGTTGTTAGAGAAGGGTTATATTACCACCGAAGAGTCTACGACTAATAAAAGAAGGGCTTGTTTATATTACCTGACACCTGCTGGTCTGACCGAAAGAGCAGCTGTAACCATGCGCTATCTGAATGAATTGAAGCAGACTAAAAAGCACATTGAAGATGAGATTGCAGCATTAGAGGAAGAAACAAATAAGATTTGTGCTGCACTGCAGATAGGTATTAAAAAATTACATTCTTAACGAGAAAGCGAGTTTTAAAATCTCATGTTTCATGTTCGACTGCGCAATCTGCTGAAAGATAATAACCTTACTGGTAAAGAATTCTCTGAAAAGATGGGTGTCACCACGGCAAAGGCTGGCCGTTGGCTGACTGGTGTTACCGAACCAAGCTTCACTGAACTTGTTCAGATTTGCGAATTCTTCCACGTAACCACTGATTATATGCTCCGCGGCAAACTCGGCAACTTCGATCTCAGCGAGTCCGACATCAAATTCCTCGCCCTCCCCAAAAAAGAAAAAGACCGCCTGATGAACATCGAAAAGCTGTTGTATTAAAAGATTCAAAGACTTACCTACTAGTCCTTGCAGTTTTCTCGTTTTTCTGTATAATAAGAATAGTCTATTTTAAATTATTGGCTATGACTTTATAAAACAATAATGAGGTTTATTGAATATGAATACTGATAGTATAGCGGTAAGAATTAATAATATTTCTAATTCGCCATGGGGTAAAGGAATAAGGGTTATTGTTCCTTTAGTTAATCCTGTATTGGGAGTTTTTTTGGAATTAGGGCATATTAGCTTAGAAGAATATCTTAAGCGTTGTTGTAACAAGCAACAAATTGAAACAATAATTAGGTTAGCTGAAATTAGCGGTAATAAGCTCGAGTTGATTAAGAATCCCAAACAACAGAAGCTTATAAAAGATATTATTGATAACGCATTACAAACGGTCGATTCTGAAAAAATCAACGTGTTGTTGCAAATATATAATGGTGCTATAAATTGTGAAGATGATTCAATTGAAAAATTGCCCATAGAACAAATTGTTAGAATTATTCGTGATATATCATATACAGAATTATTGTTTCTCAAGAGATATAATGAGTCTGTAGATTTTATGGTAGTGCCTGAGACTCGTTCTATTGCTAAGGTTGACAGCGAAGATTCATATACACATTTTGTCGTTGAAAATTCAGATGAGGCTCAAGATTTTTGGGGTCTAGTAAATATGGGTCTGCTTTATACTATGCCCGGTTGTAGTGCAGAATTCAAATTCACTAAGTTGGGAAGAAACCTAATTGATACTATAAAATTGCTAAAAAGTCATGAGACTGGCAATTTAGGTGTAGATAAAGAATAACGTAAGCGCTTAATAATCCGCATCTTTTAAAGTCTGTTGAAATGCCTTAACCTGTTTCTATTCAAAGCAGGAGGGATTTTATGACTGGTCACTATAAGTGAAAAGACTCTTTACTGGCAATCAACATTAGAAAAATGAAAAATCAATGGTTTGAGCCAGCAGGCTTTCTGCTTACGTGAAGACATAGACATCAAACGTCTGATCTATTGGAAAAGAGCTCTGATAGATAGAGGTCTGTTTACCGACAGAGTTCATATTGCCAAAACAGCCAATCCAAAAGATTCTACAGCAAAAGCGATTAAAGAACCACAGCTGTTGCCAGTAAACATTATACCGACTGAAGTAAATCATACAAGCATATTGGTAACAGGGCAGGAATCAAGTCTTTATATTCAACTGAATGGCAAAAGCCGGCTTGTGATACCCGATAATTTCAATCTTCATGCATTAGCCAAAGAATGAGGATTGAAGTTATCGGGTAATACTAGTTCGCCTATGTTCTTTAATTGTATATGTATTTCTGAAGAATTTTCATGAACTGGATTTTCTTCTTTTTCTTCTGGAACAATACGAACTGGCAGTAGATTTTCTTTGCCGACCAGCGGATTGTCTACCAGAGAAGAAGAACCAATCATATTAAGAAATTTATTTTTGTAGTATTCGAAACTTTTTAAACTGATTTGTTCTCTTCTGCAGAATTCAGCCTGGCTAAGACCACTAAGTTTCCATTGTATAATCTGATTGCGCATATACGCATCTTTGTTTTCATAAAATTTTTGCATAATCGAATCTCCTTATAAAATTCAAGAACTATGAAAAACTTAAATCTCTTAGCTTATATAGGCAAAAAAAGT
>JAZUDR010000248.1:0-19329 GCA_045639725.1 Candidatus Avigastranaerophilus sp.
CCAAGAGCCAAGAGCCAATAGCCAAAAGCCTATTGAAACAAGCTTTATACTCGCTTCGTATAAAATAATGTCTAGCTTCAAGCTTCAAGCTTCCAGCTTTCTCGGCCAAAAGCCTATTGAAACAAGCTTTATACCAGCTTGGTATAGAATACTAGTCCTGCTTTGAGCTTTGAGCTTTAAGCTTTGAGCTTTGAGCTTTGAGCTTTGAGCTTTAAGCTTTAAGCTTTAAGATATAAATGCTATAATACCTAAGAACAACAATTTATATAAGCCATACAGGACAGTATAAAATGACAATAAGACTAGCCCAAGATAAAGACTTAGCAGAAATAAAAAATCTATTATTTCAGGTAAATAATGTTCATGCAGAAGGAAGGCCAGACATCTTTATTAAAAATGCCAGAAAATATAAAGATGAAGAAATATTAGCCCAGTTGCATGATAACTGTAAAATCATATTTGCCTATACAGACGAAAGCGACAAATTGATAGGCTATGCCTTTTGCCAGATACAACTTCATGAAAACATTACAAACATGCACCCTATCAAAACACTTTACATTGATGACCTGTGCGTGGACGAAAAACATCGCCGCAAGCATATCGGCCAAAGCTTGCTTCAACATGTAGAAAAATGGGCTAAAGAAAATGCTTTCTATAATATTTCTCTGAATGTCTGGGAGTGCAATCCAAGTGCAAAAGCTTTTTATAAGAAAATGGGCATGAGCGTGTTAAAAACAGGCTTAGAAAAAATATTATAATCTGCTACAAAGACTATCAAATCAATGAATGTAGAAGAATTAAGAATACCTCTTGATAATACCGATGTTAGCATAATCAAATTTGGTAATGGCCCCAAAAGCTTTGTAATATTACCAGGCTTGAGCGTATTACCATATAACGGACTTGGAACAGCAATAGCAAGCGGCTTTAAGATTTTCACACCAGACTACACTTGTTATTTTATACCACCAAAGAACCTGCTACCGCAAAAGTATTCATTAAAAGAAGTAACCGAAGACACATACCGTGTAATAAAAAAGCTTGGACTCAGTAAAGTAGATTTCTCAGGATTCTCAATGGGTGGAATGCTTTGCATGGTAATGGCAATAGAGCATCCAGAAATTGTTAATAAGATATCATTAGCCTCCACAACACCTTGCTTAGAAAAGCCATATCAGCAGACTTTCATAGACTGGATTTCACTTGCTAAATCAAAAGATGCAGAAAAACTATTCGATAACTTTGGTCAGAAAATCTATTCCAATGAATACTACCAAAAGTATGCTGACGCTCTGACATTTGTAGCCAAAAGCATCACAGATGAAAATCTCACACATTTTATAACCTTAGCAAACGCAATATTAGAATTTGATATCATTGATAATTTATCTAAAATAAAATGCCCCGTTCAATATCTGGGCGCCAAGGGTGATAAGGTATTGAACGGGGAAAGAACAGAAAAATATCTAAAATCAAAGATTGTTTGCTATGAATCATATTTATACGATGGCTACAGTCACGCAGTCAATAATGAAGCTCCTGACTTCTGCCATCGTATAATAGAATTCTTCAATAAGGCTTAAAGCTCTTATCTCTGATCTGCAAATGGGTCGTAAATAGCACTTACGCGTCTTACATTTCCGTAAGGCTTATACTGAGGCTGTAAACATCTGCCACCAGACATAGTGCTAGCCATTTTTTCTGTAGTTACAAACTTGCCATCGTGCAAGCAGTCACACCACATTGGAACGCCATTCTGCAAACCAGCATACATAAACCAGTGATGAGCATTTGTGCTTGGATTATAAGCCGGGTCCTTGTCATAAGCAACTTTAACGTGAACAAGCTGACCTGGAAGAATCTTACCCTGCAAAGCAGGCTTCTTAAGGTCTTTAATCAAATAGCCTCTGAAGGTTTTTAAAGGCTTATAGCAATTGTGAGGATAAATACAATCAGACTGCTTTACATTTGCGCCAGCATAATAAGCAACCGTACCGATATACTGCAAGCATTTATCGTTAGTTGTAAACCATTTGGTCTTCTTGGCTTTTGGAATAGCGTTCTTGATGCAATCTGGAATATCTGGGCCATTTATGTCTGCGCCAGAAAGATTTTCATAAGCACTGTCATCAGCATCTTCGTTATCATCAGCTTCTGCAACTTCTGTTCCTGAGGAACCGAGTATAGATGCCTTAGTGGCCACCTTAGAGTTGGTGTTTTTACCAAAATTATTCTTGGCAGCTATATCGCAGGAATTAATAGAAGCATCGTCATAAGGGTAATCGTGTATACCATCATATGCCGGGGCATATTTAGTATCAACCAGTGAATAATGCAAATAAGCAAATCCACCGTTGCCATTATATTCAATCTTATACCAGTCGCCTTCTTTTGCAACTATTGTTACTATTGTGCCTGTTTTATAGGTTGTCATAATGGTTCCCCAAGGGGACTTTCTGACATTCTGACCATATTTGACGTTTACACTGCCTTCGCATGGATAAAGAGACTGGTCATTAAGATTAGTATCTTTATAATAGCAGGATTCAATGTTATAAACGACATCCGGGGCAACTGCCTTTGCTTCGTCTTCCTGAATACTTACGTTTGCTTTGCCTTCTGTTGCCTGAAATTCAGTAGACAACAATACGGATGGTGACAATGAAACGCCTTCATCAAAAGGATTAGCAGCACAAATATTAGTATTCGAGAGAATACAATAAAGCATTGCTCCCAATACAGCAGCTTTACTATAAAACTTCATAAAAGCACCTCACAGCAATATAGGTTATTGTACATTATACCAACATTTTTATTAATAGTTTATTAAATTTTAAGGTAATAACTAAAAATTAAATTAATTCATCCAATAGGCCGATAACATAACTGAAAAATAATATTATGAAAAAGCAAATCATACAGGCAACAATCCTATCCTTAATGTTATCTGCTCCGCTTATGCAAGCTGGTGCGGCTTCTGTTGACTCTCTTTACGCAGATTCAATATCCCGTAATCTTGCACAAATGGAAGAATTCTACCGCCAAGGTAGATGGGATGATGCAATGCACCTTGGTCGCGGCATCTTGAAGGATGCTCCCAAAGACTCCAAGGAAGCAAGCCGAGCACAGGATTTGATTGTTCTCTCTATAGATGGCAAAAATAAGGAAATGCTGGCCAATGCAGCCCGAGAACGCAAACGTCAGCAGGAAGACAGCGCAGCTAACTACGTAACCGAAGGCAATGCGCTTCTCGCCCAGAATAACTATTCAGGTGCCGCCGACAAATTTTCCAAGGCTCTTAAGAATAGCGGTGGTGATGCCCAGACCTGGTTCCTTTCAGGCTATGCTTCTTTGAAAGCCGGTCGCAGAAAAGAAGCTTATAACGCCCTGAAAAAGTGTCTAACCCTTGATCCAAACCATGAACGTGCGCTTTTTCATATTGCCGGCTTAAGCTATGAATTTAATCATAGCATTGAAGCTGAAGAGTATTCCAAAAAGCTTATTGAAGTAATTGAAAAGAAGCTCGAAGAATACAAGCAGGTTTTTTCAGGCCAAAAAACCAAAGGCTTGAATGACAAAGCCATGGCAACCACGAGAAAGATTACAGCGCTCCAGAATAATCTATCTCAGGCCTGCAGCATGCATGGCATTCTTGCACAGAACCGCAAAGCCTACAAAGAAGCTTTGCCATCTTTGGACAAAGCAGCCAAACTGAATCCTGAAAATTCAGAAAACTGGTTCAGATTAGGTAACTGCTACCTCAGCCTCAAAGTTTATCACCAGGCATCAGTAGCCCTAGAGCAAGCTGTTCTTCTGAGAGAAAACAAGCTCAAGGAATGTTCTGATTCTGCCAATCAGCTATTGAAGGCAGGAAAAAGTGATGAAGCTGTAAGTGCTGAATTAGAAACAAGAAAGCTTAAGCAGGATACTGCCCAGGCTCTTTATGCTCTTGCATTAACCAATGCAAAGGTTAATGACAATCGCACAGCCCTCAAGAACATTGATGAAGCATTAAGATTAAAGCCTGACTTTATTCAGGCAAGATACAACAGAGCCCTTATCTTAGCCCAGAACAATGAGCTAGACGACGCTCTTGATGAAATGCGCAATGTATTGAAGGACTGCCCACCAAACAGCCAGCAAGCCAAAAATGCTATTAAAACCATCAAAATCATGATGGACCAGATAGCAAGACGTGATTCACCAGTTGAATACGCCACTGCTCAGAAGCCAAGCAATATGATTGAAGTAGACAAATATGTCAAAGATATGCATGGCCTCGGTGGAAAGTCTGCAGAAAACCAGCTAGAAGATGTATTCCCAAGACTTCGCGAAGTAGCTAAGCTTGTAAAGCTCCGCAATTACGATGAAGCCATAAGAAGACTCATCTATCTCAGAAGCAGTCATCCGGAAGTTGCTGATATTCATTCTGTATTAGCCCAGTGCTATATGGAATTGAATCGTTTGAATGAAGCCGAAAAGAGCTTTGATCAGGCTTTGGCAATTCAGCCAAATCATGAAGAAGCCCTTAACGGACTGGCATATATTTATGCGACAAGAGAAGAAAAGCTTGATGTAGCATTAAAATATGCCAACAAAGCAGTTTCTTTGAACGAAACCAAGGCAGAATTCCATCACACCTTAGGCTGGGTTCTCTTTAAGTCTGGTGAAGTCCAGAAATCAATCGCTTCCTTCAAAAGAGCTTTGGATTTGAATTCTGACTATCTCATAGCCAGATATAATCTTGGTTTGGCATATTACCTTACCAAGGACTACCGTCAGGCTCTTGAAGCCTTTAACTATGTGCTGGAAATCAATCCAACCCATGACAAGGCTTTAATGTTCAAGGCCATAGCTCTTGCAAAGACCAATAATGCAGAAGAAGCACTGGCAACACTTGATACTCTCAAGAAGAACACCATTGCCAATTCAGCCCTCAACAAGGTTGTAAGCAACCTTTACACAAAAATCAAGCTTGCACATTTCCGTCATACAGAGCTCCCGGTTCCAGAAATCAAATCTCCGGCACCAATTGAAAAGTTAATGGCAGAAGGTAACGAATTCCGCAAAAACGGTCTGGTTAACAGAGCAAAGGAAAAGTATCTTGAATGCCAGCGCCTAGCTCCGGATCGCTATGAACCATATGCTGCACTTGGTGAAATGTATGCAGAATCTGGTCTTAATATCCCTGCATTGTCTGCGTTTGAAAAGGCCTATAAGCTTAATCCTGATAATTACGAAATAACAATGAATATTGGTCGTATGCATCAGAAGCTTAACCGTCCGCAGCATGCAAAGAGTTTCTTTGCTAGAGCAGAAGCTCTCAGATATGATGAAGCAGAACCAAAGTATTATCTTGGTCTTATTGCCTATGAAACAAAGGACTTCGAAGGCGCAGAAAGCTACGCTCTCGATGCTCTCCGCGTAAATGCCAACTACCACAAGGCCATGGCTCTCTGTGGTATGGCCAGAATGAGACTTAACCGTCTCAAACCAGCCAGAGACATTTACGAAAGTCTCTATGCAAAAGCTCCTGCCAATTCTTCTATCAAACGTCATGCGCGCCAGAAAATCTGGGAAATCACCAAAATGATGGCCCCAGCTCAGTATCCATCTGTTGAAGACGCTATGGATGTTAAGGAACAGCTTGTCAGAAAGGTCACTGACAGTGATACCTCTAAGATTGTTCCTGACACAAAGAATTCAAGTGCATTAGAAGAATACGGTAAAAACACCATGACCCCAGAAGATAAAATGTGGGTATTGCGTCAGCTTGATAAATTTGGTTCAGTAAAAACTCCAACACTTACTGCTCCATTGAAAGCTAACGTCAGCAATCAGACTCTTACCAATCAGGAAAAGAAGTGGGTTGTTGATAAACTGCAACAGTTCAATGAACATAGTAGTAAATACGCTTTGCCAGATGATCTGAAAGCAGGTAACAAGTATGCTATCAAAGCTACCGAAAAGAAGTCTGACAGACAGCCCGACCAGGCAGATGCTGTCATTAGCTCTGGTCTTGCAAAAGCAGAAAAAGGCTTAATCGCATCAGCTCTTGAAGACTTCAGAAAAGCAGCTTCGATTTCCCCAACAAATACAGAAGCTCTTGTAAACCTTGGTTTTATGAACACTATGCAGGGGAACTTCAAAGATGCCTTCGATGCTTATGCAAAGCTTACGGTATCACATCCGGAAGAGCCACTTGGTCATCTTGGTCTCGGCAACCTTTACTGGCTTGGTGGTCAGGCAGATAAAGCTGTTGATCAGTGGAGCCTTATTAAAGGTGAATTTGACATCAACTCTACCTACAACCTTCTTGCACTTAACGAAAAAGTATGGTCTAGAATGCTTGAAGTAGACCCAGTTGATACAGAAGCCCATTCTAATCTTGGTCTTGTCTATATGTTCAATGGCCAATTCAAGAAAGCGCTTGCTGAATTCCAGGCTGTTAACCAGCTAGAACAGGGTCATCCGGAACACCAGTTCTATCAGGCTCAGATTTACGCTTTGCTCTACACTCAGAACAAAACAAAGTCTCACAAGAAAGAAGCTCATGATATTCTTGAAATCCTTTCTCAGGGTCCACAGCCCTTCCCACACAGCGAACGCTTAAAGAAATACTTAGCCAAATTATGAAAATAAAGAATCTAATACTAGCAACTACAATCGCCCTGCTTGCAGCAGCTACTGGGTCTAATGCTCAGTATCTAGATTACAATGACTACGAAATATATTCACAGGCTCAGACTAACCCCTATGCCTATAGTAAGATTGGTCCTGAAAAGAAGCTATTCACGCTTACTCCAAGAAATGCAATCAACTCTAGCGGCTTAGGTGGTTTGTTTGTCGCTGAAACTGCAGAAAAGCTTACTGCCAACCAGATGGTTCTCAGCACAAGATACAAATACCATGAAATAACTTCGACTAAAGGTCAGGCCTTCTATTCTTCTGAAGAAGGCAGTGTTTCAAGCTTTGAAACCTCTTTAACATGGTTGGGAAAATGGGCAGAATGGGCTATTACTATTCCTGTACAGAAATGGGATTTAAGCGCTCCACGCACTTTCAGAACCAGAGCAGATTCAAACAATGGTCTTGGAAATATCAGCGTTGGTTTCAAATACACTGACCTTCCGGATCATAGCTATTATAGATTCGCCTGGGGTGCAGTCTGCACAATCGATACCGGCAATTCCAATGAGATGACCCCAGCAGGTTCCAATGATGAAACCTCTACCAAGATATTCGGCTGCATCACAACTAAGGAAACAGACAAAGCTACTGCTAACCTTGAACTTGGCGCATTGCTGAATAAGGAAGACGATGATTGGCTCGTATATAACTTTGGGCTTACCTATGAAGTTACTGATGTAGCTTCATTCATCGGTGAATTAGCCGGTGAAGTTGCAGGTGGAGATGACAGAGACAATCTTGATATGATTGTTGGTATCAGATTAGCTCCAACTAAAGATTTTACTGCAGAATTCGCCTATTACCGCAATCTCAGAACCTACAGACAATACGGTTGGGATAATCAATTCCAGATTGGTGGCACATTCAAGTGGTAAGAAGAGTTATCATCTGACTCTCTTAGAAAGCTCTTCCACCATATCCTTAGCAACAGCCTGTTCCTTAGAACCAACAGGAGCAGAATTCATAACCTTCTGGTAGCGTGATAAAGCCATTTTACCAGCTTCATTATCACCCTTCAGCAAAAGCATATCAGCATAGGCATTTGCACTCTTCATCAAAAGCTCGATATTACCAGAATCTTTGTTCAAGCCAGCTTCAAGAACTGCTATAGCATCAGTATGACGGCTTTCTCTGCTCAAGCGGTCAGCTTCCTGAATAATCTGTTCGATATCCATGCGCTTTAGAACATAGTCACTAGGTCTAGCAACCTCTGCTTCTGCAATATTTTCTGTAGCAGAAGCGGCAGCAGCTTCAGAAGCCTGTTGTGCGGCCAAAGCAGCGGCGGCTCTTTCTCTTTCCAAAGCAGCCATAGCTTCTTTTTCTTCTTCAAAGCGTTCAACAATACGCTTTGCTTCATCAATATACTGACTGACTGAAGAAGCCTTTTCGCTGTCTTTGTTGATTTCCAAGAAATTTTTCATATCTGCTACGGCTAATTCCAAATGACCGGAAATATAAATAAGTATGCCTCTGAAAAACATGCCGTTGGCCATACGGTTAGGTCTATCCTTCAGGAAGGTCAACCCCTGTCTTATGAGACCGTTTTCTGGCTCTGAAAGCAAATCGCGTTCTGCTATAATAGCATTAACATAGTATTCAATAGCAAGCTCAGTTTTACCGCCTTCTAGAGCATCCATTGCCTGATTAAAAACCATAGCGGCAGGTCCCTTACGGGTAGTTCTATGCTTAGAAGCAGTATTCTTCTTTTTATCTTTTTCCTTCTGTAAACGTTCTGATACCTTTTCTACCTGACCTGAACCCACAGCAGCGGCAACTTCAGTCTTCTTTGCTTCGGTTTTGGCTGCCTTAGGAGCCTTAGGAGCAGCAGGAGAATCATTATTCTGGGAAACTATAACAGGCTTTGTAGTATTTGAGTCTGCAAGATAAATCTGTGATTCTTCTAAGCCTGGCAAGGCAGGAACCGGTTGTTCAGCGCCATCTGAAGACAGATAACGCAAACGCTGCAAAGCCTGGGAGAAAGACGGATTTAAGGAAAGCGCCTGACCATAGCTTTCGCGTGCTTCCTGCATTCTGCCCATTGCTTCATAGCAAAGCCCCATATTATATGGAACCCAGCAGGAATCAGGATCTATCATCTGGGCCTTCTGATAACAGTGCAGACTATCACGGAACTGTCCAGCCTGTTTGTAAAGAATACCAAGATTATTATAGGCGTGGAAATTATTTGAATCTATACGTAGTACAGCAAAATATGTTTCTACTGCTTTTACAAAATTATTAGAAACACTATACTCGATAGCCAGTTTCAAATGTGCGTCAACATCCTTGGGATTATCAATAATCTTTTGCTGAAGCTGACGTATAGTTGTCTGGTTTCCAGCAGCATAGCAATTTATGGGCTGGGAAAGCAGAACAGCACAAATTGCTGGTAATGCATACTTACCAGCAGATAATGTTTTGCTTATTAAACGTTCAAGAAAGGTTTTATCTTGCTTCAATAAGGAATTTAATTGCTGTCTTTTCGTTTCCATCAATATCAATCTTCGCAAATGCAATCATTGTAGAAAGTTCGATGCCCTTAGGAGCAACGTATCCTCTTGTTACAGCAATTGATTTAACAGCCTGATTTACGGCACCGGCCCCGACTGCTAATAAAACAACTTTCTGATCCTGCTCAATTACAGCTGCAATGGCACCAGCCACTGATTTCGGACTGGACGAGGAAGCAACTCTTAATATTTCCATTTTAATGCCTCTCCTTAGCTACTTTAACTAAAATAATGTATATAACAGCCCTAATTAAATTATAATCGGCATTCAAACCTTTGGCAAGAAAAAAAAAGACAGCCTCTTTTATGAAGCTGTCTTTTTTTCTTTTTTATACTCTGGTTACAAGCAAGGTTGCATTATGACCGCCAAAACCGAAGGAATCAACAAGTGCCGCATTAATCTGACGTTCCATACAATGATTTGGAGCCAGATTAAAGTCTGTTAATTCAGAATCAATATTATCAAGATTTCTGTTAGGATGTATGAAGCCGTTCTGCATCTGAATAACAGTTGCAATAGTTCCAACAGCGCCAGCAGCTCCAAGCAGATGTCCAATCATTGATTTTGTAGCGTTTACAACAGGCTTTTTGTAGTTTTCTTCGCCTAAGGCTAATCTCAAAGCCTTCATTTCTGCAATATCACCTAATGGTGTGCTAGTTCCGTGAGAATTTACGTAATCAATATTTTCTATTGGGAAGTTATTCAAAGCTATTGCCTTCTTAATAGCCTTAGCAGCGCCAACCCCGTCTGGATGCGGTGCGGTAAGATGATAAGCATCAGCAGAAGCGCCATAGCCCTTAATTTCAGCAAGAATAGTTGAGCCACGTCTCTTTGCGCTTTCTTCACTTTCCAATACTAGCATTCCTGCGCCTTCACCCATTACAAAGCCATCTCTGTCTTTGTCAAAAGCTCTGGATGCTTTTTCTGGTTCATCATTTCGAGTTGAAAGTGCCTTCATTTTTGCGAAACCACCGACAGTTAGTTCGATTATAGCAGCTTCACTGCCGCCACATACCATGATGTCACATTCGTCATGAGCAATCTTGAGATATGCTTCACCAATAGCATGTAAGCTTGAAGCACAAGCAGAAACGATACAGAAGTTTGGACCATTTAAGCCATATTCCATTGCAATACAGCCTGAAGCTATATTACAAATCATCATCGGAACAAGAAACGGACTTACACGGGAAGGTCCACTTTCATTACAGGTATTATGTTCTGTTTCAAACATGTGGATTCCGCCAATACCAGTAGAAGCAAAGACCCCTACTCTATCCGGGTCGAAATTCTTGTCTTGAAGATGCGCCTGGTCTGCTGCCATTTTTGCTGCAGCCATAGCAAACTGAACAAATTTATCATGACGACGGGCGTCTTTTTTGTTCATATATAGCTCTGGATTGAAATTCTTTACTTCAGCAGCAATCTTTACATTGCTATTGCTAGTGTCAAAACAAGTAATCGGACCAACACCATTAACACCGTTCTTTAATGCTGTTGTGAATTCTTCAATACCAATAGCATTAGGAGTTACTGCTCCCATGCCTGTAACGAATACTCTTTTCATTCTATTCTCCATTATTAAGTATTTTACTTGGTGCTACTCAATAAAACGATTATAACCGACTAACATGCTTCCAAGCCGTTAAAGAAATTCTTCATAATATCTTCAACAGAAAGTATTTCATTAATGCGCCATACGTTTTCACCAGCAAATACAAGACCAGTTTCAAGATCACCGTCTTTTGCAGCAATCAACGCACGTGCAATGCAAAATCTATATGAGCATTTCTTAAGACACTGCAAACAGGAAAGAACTGGCTTAGCTTCTCCTCTTGCAGCCTTTTCAGAGAACGGCGTCGGGAGAGCATTTCCCCAAAGTCCTACAGGGCTCAGGATTCTGAAAACGTCACCCTTCTTTGCTTTCAAATAAGTATCATGGAAAGGCTTTGCAACATTAGCTTCAAAGCTAGCCGCAAATCTAGTGCCTACCTGAACACCATCTGCTCCCATTTTGCAGGCTTCAATAATATCATTCTGGTCAATCATGCCACCAGCAAGTATTACAGGTATTTTTACAGCGGCCTTTACTTCTGGGAAGATTTCTCTTGCAGGTCTATCGGAACCTAAGTGTCCACCTGCATCGCTGCCTTCTACTATTACTGCTGAAGCGCCAAGCTTTTCAGACAGTTTTGCTGCTTTATCTGAGGAAACTATGGGAACTACAGGAATATTAAATTCCTTGCCTATAGCAAAAATGTCCTTTGAAAAACCAGCACCTGCAACCAGAAGGTCAATTCCACATTCAGCAGCTGTTCTCATTAAAGGGATGAAATTGTTCACTGCAACCATAGTATTAATACCAACTATGCCGCCATTTGCAATTTCCTTAGCAATCTTAATTTCGGCACGAAGTTCGTCTAATTCCATGCCTGTGCCTGCAATCAGACCAATACCGCCTTCACGTGCAACAGAGCCAGCTAATTTGCCAGTGGATACTTTAAAAGCCATTCCCCCCTGGATTAAAGGGAATCTTGGCTGAAGCTTACCAATCTTCAATGTTGGTAATATTTTCATTATAATTATCCTCTCTCGTCTGTACATAAAATCACCAGCCATTACGCTGGTGATTTTAATTGCTATTATTCAGCTTTTTTTGAAGAGATGTAGTCTACAGCATCCTTAACGGTTCTGAGCTTTTCAGCATCTTCATCAGGAATTTCGATACTGAAATGTTCTTCAAGGTCCATAACCAATTCTACAGTATCAAGGCTGTCAGCGCCGAGGTCTTCCATGAAGCTAGCTTCTGGAGTAACCTGCTTGTCATCCACCTGAAGTTTTTCAACTACGATTCTTTTAATGTCTTCAAAATAATTAGTACTCATTGTTATAAGTTCCTCCTGGGAAATTTAGGTGTGATTTAAGCCATCACCATGCCGCCGTCAACTGTTAATACCTGACCAGTGATATAAGATGCATTATCAGAGGCAAGAAAAACAACGGCGTTTGCAACATCACGCGGCTGTCCGAACACATTCAATGGAACCTGAGCCAACATTTGTTCTTTTAAACTATCGGCAAGACCGGCAGTCATATCTGAACAAATAAAACCAGGGGCTACAGCATTAACTCTAATGCCCTTCTTTCCATATTCCTTGGCAACAGACTTAGTAAAGCCTATCAAACCAGCTTTGCTTGCAGCATAGTTAGCCTGACCTGCATTACCAATTAAACCAACAACGGAAGCGATATTGATTATAGAACCTTTTTTCTGCTTCAGCATAGGCTTAATTACAGCTTTTGTCATCAGGAAAGCGCCCTTTAGGTTAGTATCTAGAACCTTATCCCATGCGTCTTCGTCCATACGCATCAAGAGCGTGTCACTAGTTACACCAGCGTTATTCACTAGCGCATCTACGCGACCAAATGCTTCTAAGGTGTCAGCAACAAGCTTATTTGCATCTTCAGCTTTGGAAACATCTGCTCTGCAGGTTGCAACCTTGTAACCCATTGCTTCTAATTCACTCTTTGCTTTAGCAAGGCCTTCTTCATTGCGGCCTGAAAGCATTACACGATAGCCTTTTTCGCCAAGAGTCTTAGCGATTTCATAGCCAATACCGCGAGTAGAACCAGTTACAATAGCTACTGGCGAACTTTCAGAAAAATTGATAGCTTCCACGCTTTCTCCCTAGAAAATATATTTAAATTAACTTGATTGCAGTATTTACTTATACAAGGGTCAACTTGTCAAGCAAAAATCAAATCAAATAAAATGCTAAATAACTTCAAGGCCCTATTGAACCTTAATTTTGAACATTTGTCAATTCTTTGGTTATAGAATCAACATAATTGCTCTTAGCACAATTAGCAGCTAATGTAATTGCATTAGCTATGATTGGAGCCTTGGATTTACCATGACAAACCAATGAAACACCATTCACACCAAGCAACGGTGCAGCACAGTATTCCAATGTTGATGGACTGTATTTCTTTGCTGCTTTTTTAAATTGGTTAACTGCTTCTTCACTGATAGATGCGGCTGCTTTAAACATAGCCTTCTGGAATATTTCAGAAAAACCTTCTGTAGTCTTAAGCAGAATGTTTCCAACAAAACCATCACAGACAACTACGTGAGCCTGACCCTGATAAAGGTGATCGGGTTCAATGTTACCAATAAAATTCAAAGAGCTATTCTTTAGAAGAGCATAGGCTTCCTTAGTAAGTTCGTTGCCCTTGGCTTCTTCTTCACCAATGTTCAACAGACCTACTGTTGGTCTTTCTACTCCACATACCTTTTCATAGTATGCAGAACCCATCATTGCAAACTGCAAAAGATGGCTTGCTCTGACATCAACATTAGCACCGACATCAAGCAGCAATGCGCCTGATTCTCCGGCTGTTGGGAGCATAATAGAAATAGCTGGTCTTTCAATACCAGGTATTTTGCCTAGCTCAAGTAGAGAAGCAGCCATTTGAGCTCCTGTGCTACCAGCTGAAATGAAACCATCTGCCTTTCCCTGCTTTACAAGACGAGCACAAACTGCAACAGTTGCATTCTTCTTTTTGCGTAAAGCCTGAAGAGGATGGTCACCCATTCCGATAACTTCGTCAGTGTGGAAGATTTCAACTTGTTCCGGCTTATCGGGCCAGAGTTCATTGATAACCTTTTCGTCACCAACAAGGATCAGACCAGCTTCTCCACCAGTCTGTAAATAGCTTTTTGCACCAGATACCAGTTCTTGTGGGGCGAAATCTCCACCCATTACATCAACGGCAATCTTCATCGGCTATTTTCCAGATATTAGGCTTCTTTTACATCAAGAACTTTTACTTTTTTGTCGTAATAACCACAAGCTGGGCAAACTCTGTGAGCCTGCTTAAGTTCATGGCACTGTGGACACTTAGCAAGAGTTACGGGAGCTACTTTGATGTGAGCTCTGCGTGTGCGGCCTCTAAGTTTTGATACTTTATTCTTTGGACATGCACCCATTTTGGTTTCCTCCGATATTAAAATAAGTGTGACGATTATAACAAAACATCTAGCAAAAGTCAAATATATAACGAAAAAGAACTAATAATTGTGTACACTTTTTGTTATAAAACTAGAGTTTATTATTTTTCTAACTGATTTACAGTATATTCCAAGGCTTTTACCTTGCTTGTATACTCGGTCAAGTCAGGTAAAATATTATCCATCTGACCAATAGCAAGATTTGTTCTTATATCCATGAAAATAGTTTCTGAGCGTTTAATCTGCTCTTCTACCTTCTTGGTAAAGTCATCAATATCAGCTTCCTGCTGTATTATTTTATTCAATCTTGCCTGAGCTTTCAAACGTTTTTCGACATCATTTTCCATCGAGTATTGGTTAATAAGCTTTTGAACATCATGCATAACAATCTCAAGCTGCTTCTTATTCTTATAGGCTTCGTTCCTACGCTGATTCAAAAGTAATAATTCACTCCACAGTCTGGAAGCAGAATTTCTATATGCTCTCAGATTTTTACCGTCGAGCAGCAAAACAAGCTTTTTATATTCTTCGCATGTACTTCTGTATTTACCATTAAAATCTA
This sequence comes from Candidatus Avigastranaerophilus sp., assembly GCA_045639725.1. GTDB lineage: Bacteria > Muiribacteriota > Ozemobacteria > Ozemobacterales > Ozemobacteraceae > RUG334. The sequence goes on from JAZUDR010000248.1 coordinate 14,778, forward strand.
ACAGATTGGGATTATTCTGTATGGCAATCTTGCTTGAAATTGCTCTGACGGCCCCGGAAACTACGGCTAAGCCTTCCACTGTTCCCACACCGATGACTGTTCCCCATGAAAGCAAACTGAACGCGGCCGGACTACCGAACAAATAAGTAGCGCCATAAATAGCAACAGCATTCAATATCAAATCAAAAGTAAGCCATTTCTGATACTTACCTCTTAAATCGTAAATATCAAGCATCTGGTCCCATTTACAACCTTTTGCCCATAAAAAAGCAATTAGACGCAGCTGCAAATTTATATTCAAAAAAGTAAAAACAAAAACCAACAACATTTCAGCTGACATTGTCAACATTGCTTCCATATCAATACCTCATCTTTTATAACGGTTTACTTAATGGAGTTCCGGCTTTTCTAGGGTATTTTGCAGGAACAACCTTTGTTTTGTGAATAGCGATAAAATTACGTTCAAAAGGAACTTCAGGAGGTAAAAGTCTGTAAATCTCAACATTTTCAGGAATTACTTCCAAAACCTTAAAAGCATTTGAAGCCTCTGCAATTTCTTCATCAAGCTTTGGTCCTTTATAATAGAAAGACCAGCCATTATTCTTTGTCAGTGGCAGGGTATATTCTGCCAAAACCCTGACTGCAGATAAGGCACGACATACTACCAAATCGTATTTTTCTCTATGGTCAGCTTCATGCCCTAAATCTTCAATGCGAGAATGGATTGTGGAAACATTACTCAAGCCTACTGCCTTTGCCATTCTTGCAACAAAATCAACAGATTTCTGCCTGCCGTCAACAGCAGTAAACTGAGCATCCGGCAACGCAATAGCCAATGGAAGACAAGGGAATCCGCCACCGGTTCCAAGGTCCATGATTTTCTTGGACTTCCATACCGGGTGATTATAACAAAGTGGAATCAGTGAATCTAAGAAATGCTTTACAGCCATTTCTTCTGGTTCGAAAATCTTAGATACACTTTTATAAAGCGGATCAGCCAACATAGCTTCAGCTAAAGCATCCAATTGATTAAGCTGCTTTTCTGTTAAAGTAATCTTGAGACTTTCTAACTGCGGCTTTATAAAATCACTGATTTTTGTCATTTCTCATCCTTTTTCTTACTGTCATAGCGGTTACAGCAACATCAGAAGCTCTTACACCTGGAATATGAGCCAAGTCACCAATAGTTCTTGGTTTTACAGCGAGTATCTTCATTTTAGCTTCAAAAGTTAAAGCTGGCGGAAGTTCTTCAAAGAAGCTATCATCAAGTTCAATCTTTTCCATTGATTCCCTGAGTTCAAATTCTTTTTGCTGTTGAGCAAGATAGCCTTCATATTTAATACGGGCTTCTACTTCAGTAGCAGCCATCATATCTAGTTCGGCAATTTCAGGAATAAGATTTGTAAATTTCTGAATATCAACTTCAGCCCTCTTCAGTAATTGAGCTAATGTTACTCTGGACTGAGGCATCGGTTCTGCCAATTCAGGATATAATTCCTTCAATCTGGTAGGAGTAAGAGTGTATTCTATGATTCTCTGCTGAACAGCATTCATCTTTTCAGCTCTGCTCCTGATTGTGGTTATCTTGTTTTCTGGAACTACGCCAAAGGAATAACCTATTTCAGACAGACGGTCTTCAGCGTTGCTCATTCTAAGATTAAGTCTGAATGGGGAACGGGAAGTAAATACTCTGTAAGGCTCCTTCAGGCCTGTAGTAGTGATTTCCTGAACCATTAACCCAAGATAAGAGCTGTCTGCATCAAGAATCAGAGGCTTCTTTCCTTTAACTGCGGCAGCAGCGTTAATACCTGCCAAAATTCCCTGGGCAGCAGCTTCCTCATAACCTGATGTGCCATTTATCTGACCAGCAAGGAATAGATTCTTGATAGACTTTGACATCAAGGTAGGATAAAGGTCACCAGGATTAACAATATCATACTCTATTGCATAGCCGGGTCTGGTAATTCTTGCATTTTCCAAGCCAGGAAGAGTATTAACATATGCTTCCTGAACTTCTTCCGGTAAGCTTGTAGACATACCCTGCAAATATATTTCGTGGCTATAATAACCTTCAGGTTCCAAAAATACCTTATGGCTGTCTTTGTCAGGATACTTGCTAAGCTTATCTTCAATTGACGGACAATATCTTGTGCCTGTACCTTTTATAGTGCCAGAAAACAAAGCAGAACGACCGAAATTTTCACGTATAATTCTGTGTGTTTCCTTATTAGTTCTGGTCAAATAACATGGCTTTGGCTGAAATTCGCTTTCTTTAGACCAAAGTGAGAATGGAGCCGTATCTGGGTCTGTAACCTGAATTTCCAGATTTTCAAAATTAATGGTATTAGCATCAACTCTTGGAGGAGTTCCTGTTTTAAAACGCATTACTGGTAAACCAATCTTTTCAATGGAGCTACCTAACGCATCTGCTGCAGGTTCACCTGCTCTACCAGCCGAGAAACTGATTTCACCAATGTGTATCTTACCTCTCAGGAAAGTGCCTGTTGTCAAGATTACTACTGGAGCATAGAATATTTCTCCTGAAACAGTTACAACACCAGCAATATTACCGTTTTCGAAATGTAAATCAGTAGCCATTGCCTGAAGAAGCTTCAAATGCGGCTGAAGCATCAATGATTGTGTCATTCTTCTGACATAACCATCTTTATCTGATTGGAAACGGTTGGACTGGACTGCCATACCCTTACGTGTATTCAAACGACGTCTTTGAATGCTGGTTTCATCAGCCACAATGCCCATTTCACCACCGAGGGCATCTATTTCCCTGACCAACTGGCCTTTTCCCTGACCGCCAACAGACGGGTTGCAGGGTAACGCAGCAATAGTATCAAGATTTATTGTCAGAAGAAGGGTTTCAACACCAGCCCTTGCAGAAGCTAATGCAGCTTCGCAGCCAGCATGACCAGCCCCTACTACAATTACTTCAAATTCGTTATTCTTTCTATTACACATAATTTTATATGACCTATTTAAGAATCATCAAAGTCTTCTTTGCCAATGATGCTACGGTTTCATTACTATCATTAGATAGCTTAAACAGCATTTCCTTGCCCTGTGGTGTATTGTTTCTGGAAAGTAACTTTACTGTCGCTATTCTTATGCTAATATCAGCTAAAGTCATGGCCTTTCCCAACAGAACAAGATGATCTTCACCTGTTATAAAAATAGTTTCTTTAATCCCTATGCGCTGTTCATCTACAGAAGCAGAGCACAGCTTTGCATAAGCAGAAGCAGCCTTAGGATTCGAGAATTTCGGCATAGCTGCTGGTGCAGCCACAGAAGCTTTTGGCACTGCCGGCATAACCGAAGGAGCCACTGGAGTTGACACTGCTGCTACAGGACTTGCGGGCATTACTGGAGCAGTTGGCTTCGCTGGCATTATTGGTGCAACAGCGGCCGGAGCGACAACTGGCTTTGCAGGAATTACAGGAGTTGCAACATTCCCAGTCGCAGGAACTGGCTGAGCAGGCTTTACTGCTGCATGAGAAGCTACGTATGGAGCAGCCTGAGCAGCAATAGGATTAACCGGAGTATCCTTAATCTTATCAAATAAAGAATTAGCAATCTGTGCTACTATTGGGTCTGGATCGCCACAAGCAGCCTTCAAAATCTGCCTTGATGTAGCATTATTCATTTTTGCCAAAGCTTTTAATACACTAAGTCTGATTCCCTGATTCGGGTCTTTCAAGGCGGCTCTCAATAATACCAATGAAGGCTGGTCACCGATTTCGCCAAGAGCAAAAATAACACTATCTCTCAACCAGACTTCTGGAGAAACAAGCATAGACCTTAATGTGTAGAAAGCTTGCTGATAGCCTATCTTAACAAGATACTTAGCAGCATTAACCTTAACGCGGTTTTCACTATCGTTCAGAAGTTTAATTATTTCCTGTTCACAGCCTTTTATTCTCTGTGCTTCGATAACTTCTACAGTGTTTGCTCTAACACGCGGGTCGTCATCATGCAGACATTTAATCAGCAAAGGAATACCATTTTCACCGCAGTTTCTGGCAAATACTTTTACAAGTCCGGATTTTACAATAACATCTTTTTCTTTTACAAGAATGTTTTCAAGTAACTCTTCACTTAATGAAACTTCACTATCCATGACTATTTTAAGCATTAGGAAACGGCGCTGTGAAGAATATTCCGGAACGTCCAAAAGTCCCAGTATATGCGGTGGAACACGTTTATCCTTTAAGGTAAGCAATGTCTGAAGAGCCGTAAGAGCAACTTCTTCATGCATGCTTTTACAAAGCTCAAAAAGCCTTGTTAAATATCCTGCCGGCTTTGTAGCAGAAATGCTTTTTATATGCTGAACTAGAAATGCAATATCTGTCTGACCGTTAACAGGCGGCAAAGAAGCATCTACCGGCCCGTCAATAAGTCCATTGGTAACGGGCATTGCAATTTCTGTCTTTGGTTGTTCCAGAGATGCTTTTGGTGCTGGTGTAACAGTTGACATTTGTGGAACAACAGGCGTTGCTGGGACTACCGGCTTAACTGGCATAACAGGCTTAGCCGGCATAGC
>JAZUDR010000249.1:0-5204 GCA_045639725.1 Candidatus Avigastranaerophilus sp.
ATTGTTGATATCATTCAGGATGCAGCCATCTCTTATCTCAATGTTTTGAAAACCAAGACCCTGAAGAACATCCAGACCGATAACCTGGAAGTTACCAAGGCAAACCTTGAACTTGCTAAACAGCGTGAAAAAGCTGGTTCAGCAGGACCTGCCGAAGTTTACAGATGGGAAATCCAGATGGCTTCAGCCAGACAGTCTGTTGTAGAAGCCTCAGCCAAGAAGAGAAAATCTGAGCTTGCCCTGAATGAAGCCCTTTCTGCGAAACAGGACCAGCCCTTCAATACTCTTGAAGACGATCTGTTCTCAGACATATTCTTCTTCGACTACAACAGAGTTGCTCCATATATAGACAATGTTCTCAGCTTTGATATTTTCGGTGATTTCCTGGTTGAAGATTCATTCGTATTCTCTCCGGAACTCAGTGCTATCAATCATAATCTTGAAGCCGCTGCAAGAAATCGCAGAGCCCACAGAAGAAGACAGCAGCACAGACCTACTCTTGATTTGGCTGGTAACTTCACAAGAACCTTCCACAAGAATGGTGCTGGGGAATATAAACCCAATTTACCCAATATTAATCTGCCATTACAATCAGCAATGCACGTGCCTGGAACCCAGGACATAAATCTCCCTCTCAAATCACTCTTCAAATTCCCAGATGATAACGACTGGCAGGTTGCCTTAAGTCTTACCTTCCCGGTGTTTGACGGTGCTTTAACAGGTGCTGCCCTTAGAGAAGCCGACGACATGCTTGATTCATTGCGTTCAAAACGTGATGCAGTAATGCAGAAGCTTGAACTCAAGACCAGAGTCTCACTGGAAGATGCAAAGGCTTCATTCATCAGTATTAAGCTTGCAAAACAGAGAGTTGAATACGCAGGCAAGGCACTTGACGTTGTTCGCAGCGCTTACTCACGCGGTGCAATTGATATACTCGACCTTATTGATGCCCAGAACGGTTTCAGAATCGCTAAGGAAGCCTACGCAAATGCAGTATTCACCTTCCTCAGCGACTTCGTTCATGTATGCCGCTCTGTAGGAACATTCGACTTCATCATGAATCAGCGCACCAACAATGAATATTACGAACGCATAGAAGCATATTTCAAATCAAGAAATATTGCAGCCGCTAATCGTTCTGTAAAGGAAAATAACAATGCTTATTGATGTAGCCTTCACTCCATCAGAAGTCCAGGCAATAGACTCAAAGGTCTGTGTTGTAGTTGACGTAATCAGAGCCAGCTCCAGCCTGACTGTCATTGCTTCCAAGAAGCCGGGAAACCTTACCCTTACCACAACTATCGGAAAAGCCAACAAAATAGCTTCCCAGTCAACAACCCACCCTCTTCTTTGTGGTGAAAGAAAGGGTTTGCCACCGGAAGGCTTCGATTTTGGCAACAGCCCGGCAGAATACTTTAAGGCCGATCTCAAAGGTAAAACCATAGTATTCACTTCAAGCAACGGCACAAGAGCCATCGCAGACCTGCTAGTAGCACCAAGAGTATACTTAGGATGCTTCCTTAATGCTGGCGCAGTCGCACAGAAAGCTTACGACTATGCCGTAGCCCATAATCTGGACATACTCTTAGTCTGTGCAGGCAGAGAAGAAAAATTTGCCATTGACGATGCCTACTGTGCTGGATATCTTGTATCAAGAATAGTATCCAAGATATCGTCTGACCAGGAATTCTCACTCGGTGACGGAGCCCAGGCTTCTCTCGGAATCTTCGGATACTACCGTGATGACAGCCGCCTGCTGCAAATGTCTGGGGCTGGCAAGCACGTTATAGACATAGGTCTCGGCGAGGATTTGACTTTTCTGCTTCAGCGAGATTTAATAGAAGTAGTACCAGAATTGATTACACAGGATAATCAGAATCCGGAATATGGATTTAATGTTCAGGTATAATCAAGCAAAGAAGATTTCAGGAGGAACTTATAATGGAAAATGACAGCCCATTTCCTTTTCAGCTTAAGCTTTTTCAGAATAAACTTCCTGAAATAATCATCAATGAAACTATTACTGCAAATCATAAGGTATTTCCTGCCTTAATGACTCTCATGCAGAAGTTTCCTGTTATTTTTCTGGAACTGAAGATTCCTGGATGTCTGACTGCTGGCACCAAGCCATTTTTCGACAATCTTGAAACCCCAGAAAAAATAGTTATTATACCTGAAACTCCTTATCAGGTTGAGGCTGATCTGACCAATATTGCCGTTTTACCAACAGTTCAGGCAGGTCTTTTACGTTTAAAGAACAAGGCTGGTGTCGAAACAGCAGCAGAAATGCTTGCTAACATGCCATTGATGCATAGCACCTGCTTTGATTATCTTGAAAGATTCAAAGACCTGAATCTAGGCTTCAGTGACGTAGTAAAGGCTCTTGAGGAAAATCCTGTTACTGCAGGTGAAACCCTTGCAGCAATAAACAAGCTTGATAGAGTAACAAACCCCTTCGAAAAACTGGAAAAAGCAGTATCTTTTGTAGGAGTTGACGGAGTTAGACAGATTTTCATAGAAAAAGCCTTTTCTACATTATGTCAGGTTTTCTCTAACCAGCCAGATAAACTGAAGCATATGCGCCGTTGTTCAACACTTGCTGGTTTGCTTGGCGAACGCTTCAGCGACAACCCCCATGTTTATTGGAAGATGCGTTCAGCAGCATTGATGCATGACATAGGCTCACTTCTTATCAACTTTTACGCTCCAGAAGAAGCCGCACGCTGCCGCAACATATCCAAAACTAAAAGAATCCCCATGGATGAAATAGAAAACCTTCTTTTAGGTTACAATCATACTGAGGCTGGTCTGCTAATGGCCAACATGATGCATTTGCCGGATTACTTGATTCCGACAATTACCAATCATCACCGTAAAACAGTAGATAATTCCGATATTCTTTTGCTGGCAACAAGAATAGCAAACGGCTATATCAATCTGCAAAGCGAGCATATCGGCCACACAGAATACGATGATTGTCTCAACCTTTTGGAAGAGGCCAAGAATAAGGTTGAAAAAGACAAAAAGGATAAAGAATTCGCACGCAAGGCCGCCAGACTGGCTAAAGAAGACGAAGAAGGCCTTGAAAAGCTCAGAGAACTTATATACGGAAAGCCTGAAGATATCAGCCTGGTTGACGAAGTTGATGATTTCCGTTCAAAATCATTGCGTATGGTTTATGACCCTATCGACATTGAAGTTGTTTTCAAGGAAAAGCTTGCCACTATTCTTAAAGAAGGCTATGAAGACCCGATTTATTAAGGCTTTGATATGCTGAAAACCCTGAAAGAGTTTTTAAAATATATCATAGACAGAGTCTGCGAAACAAAGGTCACAGAAGCGGCCGCCGCTATCGCATACTATGCAATTCTTTCATTTTTTCCACTCATATTGTTATTGATTGCCTTAAACACGGCCTTCATTCAGAGCACCGAAGCCCAGACCCAGCTTTTACAATGGGTTCAGGATTATCTTCCAAGCTCAGAACAGATTATAATGGCTAACATACAGCATCTCATTAAAGCCAGTGAAACAGTAGGATACGTCGGCACCATAATGCTTATCTGGTCTGCCACCCTTGTTTTTGCAGGCTTTGCCCAGAATATAAACATGGCCTGGACAGCAGCCAGCACACGTCACTTTTTGATGGACCGTCTCATCGGTCTGATAACAATCAGTGCCATTATTCTTTTCCTGATTCTGATTATGCTCGTAACAGCAGCGGCAGATGCGCTTCCAAGACTGTATCCAAGTCTTTTCAGCGCGTTAATACTTAAGGCAAACAGATTTCAGCACCTTTTTATACAGTTCTTACCAGTATTAACAATATTCACTCTTCTTATTCTCTTCTACAAATACATACCAAACTGCAAGGTATTGTGGCGTGAAGCAATTGTTGCCAGTTCTTTTTCGGGTATTGCAATGCTTATCACCAAATCACTCTTTGTATGGTATATTACCCAGGGTCCAAACAGTTACAGCCTTGTATACGGCTCGTTAGGAACAGTTGTTGCATTTATGCTCTGGATATATTTATCAAGCTGCATCATTTTAATTGGCGGGCACATAAGCGCGGCCTATGCAAAATTCTTCCGCCAGAACGAAGATTCTCAATCCTTCAATGAAGGTTCACCTGTCGCAGGGGCTTAATAAAAAGTACTAGCCAATTATAAAAATTTAAATATATTTCATCCTATGATGAAGTATTACAGGTGTATAACTCTAGTTGTCATAGCTGTTCTAATGGCAGCCACAGCCCATGCTCAGGCGTGGAAGGTCTGTCGTTCACAATGGACTGAGCAGGACGAAAAGGTTTACAGTGATTTTGTCGAACGCATCTGCGACTCAAAATATGGAAACCTGAACAAATTCATCAAAGACCCTAAAGTCAACCCACTCTACGGTGAAGAAGACAAAAAATTTAACCTTTCACCGGACTGTGCTGACCTTCCATACATGATAAGAGCCTATGTCGCTTATAAGCTTCGCCTGCCATTCAGCTATGTTTCTGAAATTTCTGGAAACGGTGGCGACGAAAGATACAGCCAAGGAAATAAAGCTAAGCAGTTTAAAGACCAGGATTATTTCAAATCGCCACAGCAGCTTTTCTACCAAGTAGCCCTTGTAAACTCTGGTTACTTCAGAATGTCCGCTACCTCTGAAAATTCAGACCATTATCCAATAAAAATCAGCAAAAAAAATCTTACTCCTGGAACAATCTATTACGACCCAGACGGTCATGTAGCTCTTGTTGCCAAGGTTTATGACAACGGCCGCATCAGGCTTATAGACGCTCACCCAGATAAAAGCATTTCGAAGCCATGGTTCGGCACAAAATTCTCAAAGGGCAACAAGAATAACGGCGGCGGCTTCAAGAAATGGCGCCAGATTCGTTATACTGATGAAGGCAAGATAGTAAGAACCCAGAACCATAATCTGAAGGACTATTCTGCAACCGACCAGTATGCAAAGAGTTTTTCCATAAAGGGGAAAAGTGGTCTGGGCTATCACGAATACATCAGACTTTCTGTTGCCAGCACCGGAGCACGTTCTGACCCAATGACAGAATTCTGCTACATGATGCAGGATATTTACGAAGACATCAGATACCGTGCAATGGCTGTTGATGTTGCAATTCAGAAGGGCTGCCATCTCAAACCGCATCCAGGTAAACTGCCTTATAACATTTATGGCACTGATGGCAT
>JAZUDR010000250.1:0-5136 GCA_045639725.1 Candidatus Avigastranaerophilus sp.
CAATTTGATTTATATCAAGAAGATCAACAACTTTATGAAGCGCTATTCTTAGTTTTTCAACAAGTCCAAAAAATTTTAACCCATCAGCATCCGTGTCAATCAATAAATCGACATCGCTTGTTGGAGTTTCTTTTCCTTTTGCATATGAACCAAATAAATAGCAAGAATTTACGTTATATTCTTTAAAAATCTTTGAGCAAGTTTCCTTTATAAAAGAAATCGTTAATAAGCCTGTTTCTTCATCAATATAGAGCATCTTATTAAAAGCATCTACAAAATATTTGTATTTTAAAGAATTGGCCTTGTTTTGATCGTTTTCATAGTCTCTATAACTTCTTAATGAAACATTAAAAAGGTAAATTGTTATGAAGAAGCTTGTAATTGCTGTTGCGCTAGGTCTGGTATTCAATACTGGTCTCATAGCCGGTACTATTGGTGGTGAAAGACCAGATAGAAGTCCAAGCTGGGTTGGTTCTTTGGTAAACAAGATAGAAAATCTTATTATTGAAAAAGCTCTGCAGGCTTATAAAACAGAGCAGAATCTCGAAAAGGCCAATTCTAAAAAAGGCTGGTTTTCTAGCAAGTCAGAAAAAGACAAGGTTCAGTGCTATCTTGATGAACAATTGAATGAATTGAAGAACAGATTGTCTTCAAAACCGACCAATAGCAAATCTGATTATGTAAAGAAAATCGTCGAAAAACGCGAAGACGCAATTGATGATTCCAACAGACCTAACAATGAAGTGGTAGAACTCAGTTTTTCTCTAGAAAATATCAATACTATTATCAAAAAATATGAAGAACGTGTTCAGAGAAACCCAAGCAATTATGAAATAGCCATTGAATATTATGAAGTCTATCTGATGTGCTTGAAGAGCCTGATTGAAATGCATCAGGAATTCATTACAAGCTGTGAAACAACTTATCCTGAAATGATTGAAAAGAATGTTACCAGGATTAAGGCTCAGATTGCTGATATAGACAAGGAACTACCCCAGAAAAAGGATGAAGAGAATATCAATATTCTGAAGAGCAGCAAGGAGTATCTGGTTACACTGCTGACCGCATTGGATGAAGCAAAGAAGACCTTAGTAATTCAGAAAAAATGGGCTAAGGACAATCTGCCTTCTCTTGAAGAAAGAAGATCTACAACAGAAACTACCTTGAAGACAGCTCAGATTACGAAGGATGTTTCTGGTCTTGTAACAGGCATTAAGGCAAAATTTGAAAGCTTGCAGGTTTCAATGCCACCGCTAATCATGTTCAAGCTTGACGAAAGCAAGTTAAAATCACACTGATTTTGATTCTTTGTTATAATTGAAAAAATAGAGTTTTAAGTTATTGACTTGAGATATTTTCGCAAACGGGAAAGGGATATTTTATGAAAAACACTAAGTTATTGCTGGCTTTGGCTTCAGGGATATTTTTGGCGAATATGGCAACAGCAGCTTCGCCATTCGAAAAATACCTCATGAAGACTCAGTTTCTTGATGAAACCAAAGATAGGGTTATTAACACCTACGAAGATATTTCAGATATTAACTTAAATCCTTTCCATGAAGGCGATAAGGAATTTCCTATTGTTGCTGAATCAGAAATTCCTGAAGGCTATGTTAAAAAGGGCACAGCAAACAAATTTTTCAAGAATTTCTATTCTCATGCAATAATTACGGAAGAACCAATAACCTATCCTGATTTCTTTAATGAACATGTCAGCTTAGAATGCGGTGGCGAAACATATTCCCAATTTCCTATTTCGATAGACGACTCATTGAATGAACCGGGTGCTATGGCATTTAATCTGAGAGTAGACGATAATTATAAATATGTTTTATCATTTAAGGAATTCGCTCCTGATGCTTTGTCTTGCCATGTTGCACCACAATTGTGCAGTGAAAAATGCAAAATAAAGACAATAAAAACTAAGAGCGAGGAACGTGTTCGCCATCGTTATTATAAATTCACTGATGATGGCAGTAATGGCTATGATTTCTACAGATACGATTCTCAGGATGATTCTCCCAAGACTGAAACCAAGAAGGTTCATGCCTTTGGACCAAACAATATTTATTCTGATTTCAGGCAAAACCTGCTTTCTAAGGCAAACATAGAAAATGCAGAAGAAATAAAAAAAGATAATTTTCTTGTATTTAAACTGGAAGACAGAACTCCGCCATATATTGTTGGTGGTTATATAAAGTTAGGCGGCAATATTGATGATTATGCCTGCACCAGTGGAGATTACTACAGGACTGAAGGCATGGAGATCCGTGATAATAACCCATCTATAAAAGAGGTTAGTGGTAAGTTCGCTTTTGGCAGGCTAAGCGGACAGTTTCCTGTTGAAAGCGAACCATGGGAAAACTATGAAGATTGGTCATTCCAGGAAAACATAAAGAATGTAGTTCTTGGCGACCAGATTGTATATCATAACCTTGGTAAGGATAAGGTTATCAATGGATTTGAAGATGTTGTAAAGTTTCATGATTTTGATGGGGTAATCAGGTATTCTGTTTTTCTGAAGGAAAATTCAGACAGTGGAAATTTAAATCCAGGTTTGAATAATGTGCTGCAGGATAGACCAGAAGTTGGTTACGGCTATAAACCAGCAGGCGATTTGGGTAGTTCTGTTTTGGCTGCTAAACCCTGGCCAGATAAACGGGATTTGGATGGTATAAAGGAAAAAGGCTATAGTACAGGATTTGTCAGAATTTATGATAATGACAGACCAAACGTGGCTATAAGAATCACAGAAGTTGAAACCGGAAAGCAGATGTTTTTCCCGCCAATGATTCCTGCTGGCCAGTTTAAAGTAAATAATTCCAATAAATACAAAGCAGAGGCTGGCATAAACAAAACCAATACCGATGATTATGATCTTTTTGTGAAAGATTTGAGTAATGAATTCGACTACACTAAGCTAAGTGCGTATCCAGAAGGAATACCATACTATACTATCCTTTCTTTGAATGACCAGAATCTTGGTCTTGGGTCAGATACTCTTCCTCTTGCTGTAAGAAAAATGCTGAACAACAACGATGTAAATTTCATCAACCAGAATGTAAGACTTGAAGACTATTATATTTCAGACACATTGCCATCAGGTGAAGTTACATATTCCTATAAAAACGATGAATTAGGCAGAAAACGTGGAACTATGCGAAGTATGGTTGCCTTGTTTGAAAACAGCAGTCTGTTCAACATAAAAGAAGACGTTGAATACAGGCTTGATGTGTGGACAGATGATAATGTTAAATGGACTAATATTAAACATCCGGCTTCCGATGAAGAGATTGTCGATTTAACAAATCCTGAAGTTCTGGATTATGCGAAGATTTATGAAACCGGTATCAAAGAAGGTGTAATCAGGATAAATATTCCGGAATACGATGGTGAAAATCTTAACCAGGAAAAGGAAATCGACATAAGCAAGAGCATTAATGGTGGAATGAACTTTGTTTTGAAGGAAAGAACACCAGCCATCAGAAATATTGACTCTGTTGAACTTGCAGAAAAAAATAATTTCCCATCAATAACTGTTTCTGTAAAGGATTTTGCAGGATATAACAGGGAAATTAAACTATTCTTCAGAGTAGGTGACAAAAAACTCAATATGCGGGTTTTGGAACCAGATAAGTAAAATAGTATTAGATTGATTTAGGGATGTCGAGAAAATAAGACATCCCTTTTGTATATGGACTTGGCTTTAAGTAGTGGGTTTAAGGGAGAATTTCGGCGTTTTCTGATTCGATTTCGTCGTCAAAGAAGAAATGACCAGGTATTTCTATGAATAAATCTAAGCAGCCTTTAAATTCATGGTCTACGTCGGCAAATTTGGTTATTGCTACTTTATCGCTTTTGTATTTTGCTAATTGTTCTACTATGCCAAAAGAAACATCTTTGTTTCCATAGATAAGATTCATTTTTTCGCCGTTAAAGCTTTTTATTCCGTTTGAAATTTTTTTATTATAACCAACCAGTGGCCCGTTAATGCATACCAGTTTTTTTATTTCGGGGAACTTATATGCGTGTATCATTCCTAGATTTGCTCCGTTAGAATGGCCCATGTAATAAACCTGGTATTCTTTCCAGCCTTGATTATTAGCATATTCTTTAAGAAATTCCATTTCACTTCCAAAATCATCTTTTCGACCGTTGGGGTTTGAGGCTGAAATAACAGTGCAACCATGCATTTTATTTAATCTATTCGCTATTTTTAGATATTTATTCTCATAACCATAGCAGGTGTCCTGTAAACCAGATTTCAAAAACACTATAGTATTGTTTCCTGCAATGATTCCATATTCTAAGGTAACTTCGCCTTGTTGAACCTTTTGAACGTCATCAAACCCATTCAATTTTGAAAGTATTGTTTGAAATATTTCAGATATTTTATTTAGCATAATATAATCAGGCTTTTGTTTATACCGAGTTAACTAGTTTCATGCTGTTGCTTAAACTATAATACCACAATCGTTTGTTTCGTGTCGTATAAATAATTAAGTCACGCTTACGCGCTAATGATGACTATTTGCTAGTGCAATAAAGATTTTTTTTGATTGGGTTTTACCACCCATATATCTGACGTAGGGCCTCATAGGTAGCAGCTGCTACAGATGAAGAAACGTTTATGCAACGAGCGTCCTTTATCATTGGCAATGTAACAATAGAATTGCGCTTTCTGGCAAATTCCAGAACTTCCGGTGGCAGACCTGAAGATTCTGAACCGAATACCAGGGCGTCACCTGCTTTATATTTTATTTCTGTGTAAAGATGGTCGCCGTGACATGACAGGAAATAAACATTTTTATTTTCTGCCCATTTAAAGAATTCGTCCACATCATCAAGTATAGTAGGATTCAAAGCTTTCCAATAATCCATACCAGCACGCTGGAGACCTTGATCAGTAAGTCTGAAGCCAAACGGTCTTACCAGCACAAGTTCAGAGCCGGTTGCTCTGCAAAGACGAGCAATATTACCTGTATTCTGTGGAATATCTGGTTGTATTAATACTATACTAAGCTTCCCGGCTTCTTCATCGGGAATATAAAATTTCTGATCAGACATAAGCGCTACCTCTTTATTTTTCGCAATTATATACAATTAACCACCTTATTGCAATAAACAACGAATATG
>JAZUDR010000251.1:0-8048 GCA_045639725.1 Candidatus Avigastranaerophilus sp.
CACAGAACGACATGGCTACGATCCGACTTTAGAAGGGAAGCTTGAAACATCACATTTTGTAGAATGAAGCTTTTTACATTCTTTTGCAAATCTTTTAATAATATTTGGCATATCATTAAAATTATCTGCTAAAGCTCTTGAAAAAGATTTTTTACCATGAATTCTTTCAAAAATTATACCATGAGAATTTTCATAATTTACTAAATTGACAACCATCGGTGTAGCAATGCCTAATTCAGATATTTTAGATGCAAAATATTTATCTTTTATAACAGCATCAAAAGAAACAAAATTTTTATATATTTTTAATATCGTTTCATTATCTTTGCTGTTATAAGTAACGGCCTTGAATCCTTCCCCTGTCTTTTCAAAATCATCTAGAGAAGTCAAATTAACAGGTTTTCGAACCAGATCTATATGATTCAAAAAACCACAATCTTTTATTTTGCAGAATAAATAATCAGAAACATTAAAGCAGCATATTTTACCTTTATAGGATTTTGTTTTATGCAGGTATCTCAAGCCAGAAAAGGTAATATCATTAACTTCATTAAAATCAAGAAATACTAATTTTTCACAATTTAAATTAAAAAACTGTTCAAAATTATTACCATCAATAACGCCTTTAACAACTATGGTATCATCATTGATTCTGTTAAAATTTAATTCATGCATAAAACCAACCAACAAACAAAGTATAAAGTATGTTCCATTTTCCCTCATTCGTCTTCTGCTTCGCAGAATCCACCTTCCCCCTAAAGGAGGAAGGTCTTGCCAGAGGCGGGCACAATCTTATAACTACCACGAAATAGTCCTAAGACCCGGTTAGGCTATCAACAAACACCTAGCTGTTATTTTCTAAATATTTCATCAACTATTCTGGCAAATTCCTTGAATGGAATAGTATCGCTTAATTCTGACAGCGAATCAACGAGACCTCTGTAGTGCCATTCATGTTCCTTTGGATCATTGCAGTGAAATATATTCCAGAATGTCGGACCGATAGCATTATAATCCCTCTGAATAGCGCGGGCATTAGAAAGCTTGTCGCTCAAAGCAACAATTTTAGCATCATGACTGGCTCTCTTAATTCTATCAATAGCAGCCTGTTTGCGTTCATGCCATGATTCTTCTTCTGTTTTTCCTGTTACAACTTCTTCTGTTTCAGAACCAACTAATGAAGCAATTTTTTCACCAAAATTTGATCGAATATCTTCGATAGTATAGTCTGTATCTTCAACAACATCGTGAAGCACTGCTGCAGCAAGAATTTCCTGGTCAGCAGTTATTGTTGCTGCTATTTCAACACATTCCATAGGATGAACAATAAAAGGGAAGCCTTTTCCGCGTCTTTCTTGACCTTTATGAGCTTCAATAGCAAATTTCATAGCCTTATCAAGTAGGCTTGTGTCGATTTTCTTTCCCATTATCATTCTCCTTTATTCATTAATAATTCCTGCTTGTATAGCATGTTTTATCAAACGCGCAACGGTTGCTTTATTCTTTTCTTTCTCTCCATACAGGGTGTTATGGAACCACAGAAGTTGTTTCGCGGGATCTTCTGAATTTTTAAGCAGATACACAATACATAGATTTTTAAGAGCGATATTCGAAGCAATAATATTTAAATCAGTTTTCCCCATCTGGGTTAAAGCCAATTTATATGCATCTTCAGAATAATCTGTACGCATCTTTTCTACATCTGCAAGATTTTCAAAGCCCATCTGGATAAGAACATTCAAATAGGGTCTTTTACTTGCATGATGAATTTCTGCTGCATTTATGGCTGCGATTCTATAAAGCAATGCATCAAAGGGTCTTGACTGAAGATAGTTTTTAAAACCGTCACCATCAAGCTGAATATCCTTTAAATCGCCTTTTGATATAAGATCCTTTATTCTTCTTCTGTAATCTTCAAGACTAACTCGTATATAATCAAATTCCTTGTCAGCTATTTCCAGAAGTCCTGCTAATCTATTCAGACTGCGCAGATACCCCTTCGGAACTTCAACATCTGATTTATAGCCTGTATCATGGTAAATAGTGGCCCACACATGCTGCAATGCAGAACGCATCTGTACTTCAAACCAAAATTCATTTATTTCAGGACATTCAGGATCAAAGTAAATTTCTTTTGGAATTCTGCAAATATAATGAAGTGACATATAACCAAAAGAATTTAAAGCAGCTATTTTACGTTTATCAACGCTATTCTCGCGGTCAACTTCAAAAAGGTTTTCAATAATACCGGAAACCTTATCTACCTGGTTGTTGTAATATGTTACTACACGCGCTCCAACCAAATCGGTAATATCGTTAATACTTTTATATTTATGACCTTTTAGTTCAAGCTTTCCAATAAAGCTTTTTTCTGTTTTTATACGAGCCTCTGTAACAGTTACTACAAGATTATTTTCTTCCAGAGCTTTATTTATCAAATCTAAAGCGACTTTTCTAAGCTTTTCCAAAATCGGAAGCCGTTTTTTATAATCGCTTAATATCTTTTCACAATGTAAATCCATTCGCACCACCACAAAGACAATTACAAAATAGAATTATGCAGACACGATAACGCATCAGCCACTTTTTCTCTGCTGACAGCTATAGAAAACCTTATTCCACAGTGCTGTGTAATAATACTATCATACTCGGCAGCTATTTTAAAATACTTATCAACCAAAGATTTATCTGAAGCAAGACCACATCCAACCAGCGATATGGTTGTTAATTCAGAATATGATTCAATATTTTCAATTCCCCAGACTTCTGATTTTTCATAGCAATAAGTAATAGCATCAAAAGCTTCTGATTTATCAAAGCCTAAGGTAATACTGCTTTCTTTTATTTCACATAAAGCTATTTTAAAAGGCAGTTTATTTTCTTTGATAAAAGAATTAAATTTTTCAGAATTTATACACATCATGCGTATAAATATAAATTTCTTTGAGCAGGTTATGCTCTTTATAGCAACAGAATCATCGCCATCCGGCCCCACAACACTTCCTTCAACATTCGAGAAGCTTGAGCGGACATGAATTCTTATATCTGCTTCCTTTGCGCTGGAAATAGCTCTCGGATGCAGAATACCGTTTCCGAAGTATGCCAGCATGAGCATTTCGTCATAGGTAAGATGCCAAACCTTTCCAGCAGTCGGAATTATTCTAGGATCAGCGGTATAAACCCCGTCTTCATCAGTATATTTTTCGCAAACCTTCTGATTTAAGGCTCCAGCCATTACAACAGCCGTCAAATCAGAACCACCTCTGCCTAAGGTAGTCAGGTCACCATCTTCGGTTATTCCCTGGAAACCAGCTACAACAGCAACTGAACCAGGCTGCAGAAATGCTTCAAGCTTCTTTATTAATCCAACTTTGGTTATGTAATATTCGTTTCCTGCTAATTCAGAAAACAACTGCAGATTAAAAGCATTAAAGGACCTTGCTCTGACACCCAATTCAGACAGGGCACAGGCCATCAGCGAGGCACTGACCATTTCTCCTGTGGCCATGACATGGTCTATTTCACATCTTGTTGGAAAAGTGGATATCTTGTGGACAAGTTCAATAAGCTCATCAGTTGTATCACCCATGGCCGAAACAACAACAACCATCGGGTATCCTCTTTTGGCTTTTTCGGCAATTCTAACAGCAGCATTCTTTATGCGTTCAACCGAGGCCATAGATGAACCGCCAAATTTTTGTATCAGAACCTGACCATTCTTAAACATATTATCCTCTGTCTATGATCCTGAAACATGCCTTCAAGGAAGCGAGTTTTATGTTTTTATTTATAGCTTCAAGTGATTTATCAAGCGTTGTTCTGGTGGTGCAATCTGTACAGATAACTAACGAGCCTCCATTGAGTGTTTCATATGAAACATTGGGGTGATAAATCTTATTTATTTCAACCCCTGCAAGTTCAAAAGTTTTCAATAATTCTGCAAGTGTACTTGTAAGATTAATAATATCAAAACGAACATAGAACCGGCTCTTCAATTCTTCAACTTTTTCTATTCTTACCAGTTCCTTTTTGCTATTTACATCCAACTGGTCAATATCTCTCACAATACCTCTGACATCGGTTTCTGCCGAAGCACCAGGGCAGGCGTAAACATGAGACTGACCATCCGCGGTTTTTGCATATATGATTTCAGAACCACCACGGGCCTGAGCCAAAAAGTATCTCTCTGGTATCAGACAAGGTTCTGTCATTGCTTTCAAGGAAGAACCTTCATATTCAGCAATACCAAGTAATCGTATAGAACTACCTAGTTCCTTTGCAATATCGATATCAAGTTTTGAAACATTGTTAATACCGATACAAGAAACTTTTTCCGGTTCAACAAAACAGCCAAATATTTCTGCTATTTGCAATACCAGACGATTACGGCTAACAATGCCATGCAAGCTAAAATTGCTATTATCATCGCTTAAATCCTTCCAACGGGCATCACATATTGCTTCTTCAAAGCTTTTACCTTCTTTTTCCATTGTAGAAAGAACAAAACCGGCGAAAGCATCGTTCTGAACAAATACCTTAACAGGCTTTGAAATACAATAATCACAAAGCATATTCAAGAAAGGAAAAGTGCCACCAATGGCGGCAGAATAAAATGTATCTGAATCTAAGCCGTTCTTGATGCGCTTTATAGCTAAGGCAGCATCATTAGTTATGATTCTTTGAGGCAAATCTCTGACAGGGTTACCATTAAAAGCAACACCAGCCTGAACAAAAGAGAAAAATTCATCATGGTCAAAAGCCGACCAGGCATTATCAGAGTTTTCTCTTCCAAGCAAAGGAAGCTTCAAAAGGTCTTCGCGACCCATCTTAACAAGGATTTCCTGAAACTGCTTCTTCCAACCAGGCAGATTTAAAAAACCAACGTTTTTCATATATTATTCAAGTAAAAGTATTTTGTCGCCCCTGGCAATGTTGTCTTCTGAATCAACAAAAAATTTAGCTATCTTACCAGATTTATCTGAAAGGATTTCGTTATGATTCTTACAAGCAGAAACAATACCAATCACATCTCCCTTGGATACATAGTCGCCTTCTTTTACGAAAGGAGAGGCTGTTGGACTCTTAGAGCGATAAAAAATGCCTGCTAACGGTGAAACAACTATTTTTTCCGGATCGCATTCTGGTTTGGAAACAGGTTCTTCATGTTCTTCAGGAGTATTATCCTGACCATCAAAACTGGGCATCATAGAACCAAAAGGCAAACCAACAAAATTCTGCTTAGCTTCTACATGCTTTTTAACCTTCAAACCAAATTTTTCTGTTTCTAATTCAAATTCAGCAAGTTTGTTATCTGAAGCAAATTTTACTAAGCCAGATACTTCGCTTAATATTTCTGTATTGTCTATTGTTTGTTTTTGTCTAGGCATTTGTCTTCCTCACTTGTTTGCATAATAGTATATACAATAATTGGAGGATAATCAAGAGGAAAGAGGCCTTCGGCCTCATGAAGAACTGCCGCTCTGCGACTGTTCTTTATGGAGGCTGAAAGCCTCCATTTTTCCCCCTCCTATATAGTATTTTTTTATATTTTAGATTTATATATAGGTAATATTCTTCTTAATAAGCCTTGTGTATATTGTGGATAACTATGTGTACTTCTTTATATATGCTAATTTCGCCTCGTGTATAATGTTGTTTAAAATCCATCTATGTTTTTCACTGTTTACTCATGTTTATCCACATGATGTATTTTTACACTAATTATCCACAAGAAGTTAACTTAGTTATACATATTGTTATCAAAATTTAAGTACATAAATTTCTTGTCTTATTGGATTTTGTTTGGTATATTTCAATTACTTTAAATGTACACAAATCTGGCATCCAAAAGCCGTTGTTCCGCTTTTTATCGCTAAACGCAATGTACAAAATCAATAAAGGAAAATGTACAAAATGTCAATAACCTTGGAATCTCTTTGGGGTAAAATCACAGATGAGGTTTCTGCTGATAATTCTGGTCCTGCAAAAATTTTTCTTAACGGTGTAAAACCTGTTAGTCTTGAAGATAAAACCCTAACCGTAAGCGCTGCCAACGATTACGTTTTTAGTTATTTCTTTAAAGAAAAGAACAGATTTGAAGCAATTATTAACAAGGTTATAAAAGAAGCTGACTCCGAATTGAATTATAAGGCTATTGTCAGAAAGGTTGATGTTAGCGTTAAAAAAGCTGTTAAACCGGTTCAGCCATCTCTGCCTACTTTTGCAGAAGAAGGTAAGGAAGATCAGAATACTCAGAAGGCAACAACAGTAAAACATAATGGTATGCTTAATGCTAAGTATACCTTTGATTCCTTTGTTGTTGGTAAAAGTAATGAGTTTGCTTATGCTTTAAGCCAGGCTGTCACGAAAAATCCTGGAACACGCAACCCCCTGTTTATTTATGGTGGGGTTGGTCTGGGAAAGACACATCTGATTCAGGCTATTGGCCATGAAATGATTAAGAATGACCCTAAGGCAAAGGTTGTGTATGTTTCTTCCGAAGCTTTTACTAATGAATTTATTGATTCTCTCAGCAAAAAGAAGATTGAAGAATTCAGAAAAAAGTATCGTAAAATAGATCTTCTTCTTATTGATGATGTTCAGTTTTTTGCAAAAAAAGAACAGACTCAGGAAGAGTTCTTTCATACTTTTAATGAACTATATCAGCAAAAAAAGCAGATTGTTATCACTTCAGACAAGAATCCAAGCGAAATCCCCGATGTTGACGAACGCTTAGCTTCAAGATTTTCTTCTGGAGTAATGGCAGACATTCAGAGTCCGAGCCTTGAAGAAAGAACTGCTATTCTAAAGAACTGTGCAAAGAACTCCATGGTTGAGATTTCTGATGAAGTCATCATGTATCTTGCACGTGGCGTCACATCTAATATAAGAGCTCTTGAAGGTGCTTTTAATACCGTCTGTTCTTATTCTTTTGTGATGAATAAGCCTATAGACAAAGATATGGTTGATCAGGTGCTCAAGACAATGCTTAGGGAAACCGCTGGCGGCAAGATAGGCATTTCATACATCATCAAGCGTGTTGCTGAATTTTATGATGTTTCTGAAGCAGAAATAATTGGAAAAAGACGTTCTGCTGAACTTGTTCTGCCAAGACAGGTAGCTATGCGTCTCAGCCAGATTATGACCGATTCTTCCCTTAACCAGATTGGTGATAAATTTGGCGGCCGTGACCATACTACTGTTATGCATGCCTGCGACAAAATCAACAAAATGATTAAGAATGACAAGAATTTTGCTGATGAATTCGAACGCGTAAAACGCTTTGTAGACCCAAATAAAGAATAATGAATAAATCTCCCCTTTACAAAGGGAGGTAAAACAATCAATTCTGCGATAGCGGTTTTCATTCTGGCCGAAGGCCAGTCTTCATTACTGCCGCCAAGCGGCAGTTCTTCATGCCCACAGGGCTTTTATTTGATTGAGATATATTGAAAATATCTTAATTACAGTATAATATACTTTATCCAAATAAATCTGTAACTCTTGGTAAAGAGGCTGTCTAATAACTATCAAATTGCCAAAATACAAATTAACGGTGATTTGTAAAAAGCTAGAAATAGCACGGATTTCCCAGTCTCCAATCACAGTTCACAAACCCCGTTGTCTGAGTATTCAGACTGTTTCTAAGAGGAGTCGTATAAATGAAAAAATCACTACTTTTGGGTGTTCTTTTATCTTTTATATCTGTTAATTTATTGTGTGCTAACGAAAAAATAGAAACACTTTCCCGATATGAAGCCGCTATCGAATTAGCTGCAAAGCTTGCTGAATTAGAAAATAATACAGGAAGTTTTTCCAAAGCAGAATTGATTGAACTGGAAAAAAAGTGTGTCGATTGCAGTGATGAGCTGGCAAAACTCGGCATAAATGTTTCTTCTTTAGAAAAAGATATGGCAACAGTAAAAGAAGATATTGATGTGTTGAAAAATGATGTTGCTGCTATTAAGGCTGAAGATAATGAGAAACTAAAACTCAAAGGCAAGTATATTTTTGAGAACCGTAATGTTATTTTCAAAAGTGATGATGGT
>JAZUDR010000252.1:0-2006 GCA_045639725.1 Candidatus Avigastranaerophilus sp.
GGCGGTCAAGAACGGGCAGAACCCCTTCGAGGTCCTTCGGGTCATAGCGACCCTCGCGCTGACGTAGTATCATTGACTGAATCATTGCTTATTGATTGTCATGGGTTGTTACCTATGGCTGGGGTACCTGAGTAGTTACCATTCGGATAAACGAGTAGCTCCGCACTTTTTTTGTATAACCCCAATAACCGTTTCGGAGCTTTGCGGTATGGAGTATTTATGAAAAGATTATTCGTATTTGCCAACTTGATTGTTGCAATGTCATTAATGGGTTCTGTCGTTAATGCTCAGTCCTTATCTGAAAGGCAGATTGAAAAGGAAGCAAAAAAACAGGCTAAGACTATTTCAAAAGATGGCTGGATTACAGCACCTGGCAAACAGAGTGTGGAAATGCAACAGCTCAAATCGCTTAAACTGCAGAACAGCTATGATGAAGACTTCAACCAGAAGTTTTATATGGGGTCTGCACAATCAGTCGGTCCTAATTATGATGCGGCAAAGTTTCAGGCAACTGAATTGGCAAAAATTGAAATTGCCGGATTGATATCCAGTGACATAGCAGGTATAGTGGAAACAAACCTCGCAAATCAGCAGATGGAACCGGGACAAGCGGCTGCAATAACAAAGAGCGTTGGCGCATACAAGTCCTTTGTCGCTGCAAAACTGACAAATATTATAACGGCAGTGGATATGTACAAGACGGATTCCAAGACTGGTAACACAACTGCACAAATAATCCTTTATTACAACAAAGAAGAGGCAATCAAAGCGGGTATTCAAGCTGTTCGTGATGAGTTGATGAAAGAAAGCCTGGAGATGGGCCAGGAACTGGACAAACTCTTAAATACAAAGTGAAAATAGCGTATATGCGTCTTGTATTTCTAATGTTGCTCATCACGACGACAGGAACTACAATGTTGGCTCAGCAGGTGAGGACAGTATCCGGTTCTTATATTTATGTCGTGCCGGAGAATCAGTCATACGCAGACGCTAAAATTGCAGCATTAAAAAAGGCTCAAATACAGTTGCTTGCCGATACATACGGTACGGTGATTGAATTGACGGCGGCAACAAGCATATCGGAAAGTGGAACCACCACCAGGGCTCTTTCAGAAAGCAACATTAAGGGGGAATGGATTGAAACAGTAGGCGACCCGACTTATACCAGAATATATGATGGCGACGATATAGCCATTCGTGTTGAAATAAAGGGTAAAGTACGGGAAATTACATCTGCGGCACTTCAATTTGAAGCAAAAGCTCTATGCAATGTACCGGACATACGTTTTGAAAGGACTGATTTCAGGTCTGGTGATGATTTGTATCTGTATTTCACTACACCTTCTGACGGATGGCTTACAGTTTACCTTTATGACGGAAATGATAATGTTTATTGCCTGTTGCCGTATTCCAGACAAAGTGATGGCATATACAAGGTGGAAGGAGGTAAGAATTACATATTTTTTTCTGAGAAAAAAGCTGAAGATAATATAAACATTGGAGAAATAGACGAATACACTCTGACCTGCTTAGGTGAAAAGGAACTTAACAGACTCTATGTGATTTGTTCGCCAAACCGATTCACCAAAGTTGTTGATAACATAGGCTTCGATGTAGAGCCACGAATGTTAAATTACACTGCTTTTCAAAGTTGGCTTTCACACATGAGAATATCAGATAAACAATTGGGTGTAAAAATAATTGATATTACAGTAACACGATGAAATATCTTCCTATAATAATTATTGCGCTATTGACCCCGCTGACAGTAATTGCACAAAACAAACCGTCAGGAAGTGTCGACATTGAAGGGACACTGGAAAAACAGGTGAAAGTTCAGCCTGAGTTTAAAATAGGCGATTTGATGGGCTCACCTGCAAAGTTCCGTGTTTGATTTATCCAAAGATCTTATAGATTCTGTACATAAAGAAGGGGTAGTCGCTTACACCTCGTAGTTGAGATCTGAAGGTTTTGATCTTTGAGTTCAGAGATTCAGCACCTGCGTT
>JAZUDR010000253.1:0-13354 GCA_045639725.1 Candidatus Avigastranaerophilus sp.
GGAATTGCTTATAGCCATAGAAGGCAAATAAAAAAGCCGCTTGAACTTTTTGTTCAAGCGGCTTGTGGTTTATGCTTTATTAGAGCTTGAGGCCATTCTGGGCAACGTATTTGGTGATTACAGAGAGAATGTCATTCTGATCTTTCTTCTGTTCATCAGTTGTTGGATTGAGCAGGCCTTCAGTATTACCCTTGGCAAGGATATTCTTAATATTTACAGACATACCCTTTGCAAATTCGATAACCTTAGTCTGGAAAGCTCTATCTTCGTCAGTCTTAGGATTAACTAATCTTTCAAGATATTCCATACCATGGCCTTTTGCGAAGCTACCAACTTTTTCAGCAATAGTTTCTTTGATGTTTCCACCAAGAGCGTTTTTAGCCATATCTGCAAGTCCACCGAGATCAAAACCCATAGTAAATTCTCCTTAATGGTTATTGTAAGGGTATTATATAACGAAAAGCGTTATATTTCAAACATTAAGTCGGAAAGCTAGAAAGCAAGACATTTAGATTCTATAGCAGTGGATGTAGAAGGGAGATTCAATAGCCCTCATCCGTCACGCTACGCGTGCCACCTTCCCCCACGCTTCGCTTTGGAGGAAGGCCTCGTAGGGACGCCCCCATTCAACAAAGGAGGGTAAAATGTCAATTTACTTGGTGACATAAATGCCGCGGGCCTTGGCGATTTCGCGGCGGAAGTCTTCGTCGGTTTTGTTCATCTGATCAGAGACGTATGCACCGTCTATAACTATTTTCTTCTGGCCTCTTTCGCGAAGGTCGAACATATCGTTTCTGAGAATTCTTTCAAAGGTAGCTCTCAGACCACGGGCACCAATCTGCTTTTTCATAGCAAGCTCAGCAATCTGTTCAAGGCCTGAATTTTCAAAAACAAGCTTACAGTCATCCATTTCAAACAGCTTTTCATACTGTCTTACAATAGCATTCTTTGGTTCTCTTAAAATACGCATCAAATCGTCTTTACCCAAGCCATTAAGAGCAACCTGTACAGGGAGACGACCAACAAATTCAGGAATCAGACCATATTTAATAAGATCTTCCGATTCAACCCTATGGAGATATGAATAATCATTATTAGTCTTAGACTGAGGTTCATGGTTGAAACCAATCAAAGAACCGTCCTGACAGCGCTTTTCAATAATCTTTTCGAGACCTACGAATGCACCACCGCAAATAAAGAGAATGTGGCGGGTATCCATTTTAACAACCTGCTGAGAGGTTGGATTCTTTCTACCACCAGCAAGAGGTACGTTGGCTACTGTACCTTCAATCATCTTGAGAAGACCCTGCTGTACGCCTTCGCCAGAAACGTCTCTTGATATGGAAACATTTTCTGAGGTCTTGGCTTTCTTGTCTAATTCATCAAGATATACGATACCCTTCTGAGCTTCTTCAACTTCATAGTTAGCGTCAATAAGCAGAGAAAGCAATACGTTTTCTACGTCATCGCCGACATAGCCGGATTCCGTCAGGCTTGTGCAGTCACCAATGGCAAAGGGCACCTGAAGAATCTTAGAAAGAGTTCTGGCAATAAGAGTTTTACCGCTGCCAGTAGGACCGAGCAAGAGAATATTGGATTTTTCAAATTCTACATCTGTTTCTTTGATGAGAGAAAGAATCTTATAGTGATTGTACACAGCCAGAGAAATTACTTTCTTTGCCGTATCTTGACCGATTACATATTCTGAAAGCTTGTCATAAATCTTCTTAGGAGTTAATTCATTAACAATTTTGTGAAGATTTACTTTTCCAGGCTTATTATCTTCTTCCGGGCCCGCATAACCCTGTTCAGAGGCATCCTTTCTTTTGAAGATGTCCATAGCAGTGCTAACACAACTTTTGCAAAGAAGCATTCCTTCGGTATTTCTTACGAAGTCGCCGCCTTTGCGAAGGTCTTTACCACAGAAAAAACAATAAGTCATTATTTCATTCTCCAACTATAATTTATGTACATTTTGCTTGTTGATTCTATCGCAAAATGGCGTAATTATAAAGTATTTTTTATAAAGTATACAGCAATAGGCTTTTGGCTATTAGCTATTGGCAACTGGCCGCTGGAAGCTGGAAGCTAGAAGCTAGAAGGTAGAAGCAGGGCATAATTCTATACGAAGCGAGTATAACGTTTGTTTCAATAGGCTTGTGGCTATTAGCTATTGGCTTTTGGCCGAAAAAACAACCTGCAGCCGAATTCACAGCCGCAGGTTGCATTTTATTTATTCCGTCTGTTTAGTGAAGCGTATTAAAAGTATAGGCGCAGCCTCATTCATCCAACGCTTTTCTTCTTATAGGCATTGTCATACAACGGCATCCACCGCCACCACGGGCAAGTTCAGAACCGTCTATGGTAATTACCATTCTGCCCGGCTTTTCCAAGTCTATTGTTGTTGCAGTATTTTCATTGATGATGTCATTGGCATCTACAACCTGGAAACCAGCCTGGTCGAGAGCTTCAATAGTATTGATATTTCTGCCGTAACCAATGATTTTACCAGGTGCTAGAGCAAAGAAGTTTGCACCACTATGCCACTGTTCACGTTCCTGAATCCATGGGTCAGAAGAACCACCGCAGAAAACCGGCTTCATCGGCATGCCAAGCTTTTCAAGAGCAGTTAACAGATTGGCTTCTTCATTGATTTTTACTGTGCCGTTATCAATACTGATCATTACTGTTTTGTAACGGTTCTGCTGCATTATAACTGGTTCGTAAACCATGCAGCAGTCTTTGTCAAGAAGAGTAAATACCATATCAAGATGGATGAAGGATTCCGGATCAGATGGAAGTTCCTGAACAAGAATATATTGTTTCTTCTTGAAATTCTTCAAATGATCAATCAAAAAGTCGATTGCATGCGGATTAGTGCGCTGGCCACAGCCAATTATAAGAACATCTTCTCTGGCTATAAGAACGTCGCCACCTTCGATGTTGGCGGTTTGTATACTCTGCATGTCAAGAGTCTTTACAGAGAACATTGGATGATAGTCAAAGATTGCTTCCATAATCATGGCTTCACGGGTTCTTACTTTATTAGCCATTCTGGAAACAAGAACCCAGTCATTTATTGCTACAGACATATCTCTTGTGAAGAAGAAATTGTGTAGTGGGCGCAGAGCGTAGCGTTCATTGCTAAGGAAGCGCGAAAGATTATCCTTTTTCATCAGGACACCTTCCATAAGGCACTTAGCAAGCTCTTCTGTCTGCATATTCAATAATTCTTCATGGATATCTTCTGCATTTTCATTTTCGCAGATTCTTTCAACTAGATTTGATCTAACTCTTGCGTTGCCTAAGACATCTACTAACAAATCACCAACCTGAAATACGTTAGTGGTTTTTTCCAAAACTGTTTTTAGCTGATTGTATTCATCAGAAGCAATTGAAAGGTTTAATACGTCACTGTATAATGCTTTTTCTGCATTGGACGGAGTCATATTTTCCATTTCAATTCCAGGGGTATGAAGTATGACACCTTCAAGCTTGCCAATTTCTGAGTTTACAGATATCTCAAATCTGTTATTTAGCGAAGTCATTCAATCTATCCTTTGTTTCTTTAAAGATTCTACTAAAATTCTACACCAACTAAATATATTTTTTCAAGCCCTATTGATTTGCCGAAATTTCTTGATTATAACGGTATGCAATGGTATTTTAGAACTAAGCAATGTAGGAGATAATTAATGATGTCTATTGGCTTTTGGGAAATAGTTCTTCTAGTTTTTATCGTTGTTATAGTTTTTGGTCCAAAGAAGATACCTGAATTGGCTAGAGCCCTTGGTCGTGCTAATTACGAATTCAAAAAAGCTAAAACCGATATGGAAAACGAAAGCAAAGAGCTTATCGAAACTGCTGAAAAGGCTTCTGCCGCTGAAGACAAAAAAACTGAAAACAAGGCATGATTGAACAGGATGAACCCTTAATAGCCCATCTTGAGGCATTAAGAAAAGCAATAATCAACTGTGGTGTTGCTACTGTTGTATTATACCCTGTTTCCTACTGGGCATCTCCATATATAATTGATTTTCTTGTAAAGCTTTGCATACCATCTAATGTGGGCACACTTCACTATTTCGCCCCAATGGAAGTATTTTGGACTCAGCTTAATCTTTCACTCTTTATTGCTTTGCTATTGGCTTTTCCATGGAATATTTGGCAGCTTTGGAAGTTTTTGCTTCCGGCTTTGTATGATAGCGAAGCACGTGCTTTAAAGCTCTGGATTTTATCATCAACCTTTCTTTTTGCTGCAGGTGTGGCTTTCTGTATTTATTTTATTCTGCCAATAATTATGGGCTTTTCTGGAAGCTTTGCTACCGAAGGCATCCAGCCAATCATCGGTTTGCAGAATTTTTTAAGCCTTGCAGGCTGGCTGATGCTTGCTTTTGGAGTCATGTTCCAGGCTCCTATTGCTGTTCTGCTTTCTGTCCGTTTTGGTTTGACTACCACCGATTCTTTGTGTGAAAAACGACCTTATGCAATAATAATCATATTTTTCTTGGCTGCTTTGCTAACTCCACCGGATGTTGTCAGCCAGATTCTGTTAGGCGTTCCTACCTGGCTGCTTTTTGAAGCCGGCATCCTCCTCGCTTCAAAACTAGAAACCCAAGCAAAGCTAGAATGCAATGAATAATTGCATGTTTAGCGAAGCGTATTAGAATTATAGCCGTAGGCTCATTCATATTTGCGAAGCAAATTATTCACATGCGAAGCATCATTCACATTTGGCGATAGCCAAATCATTCATTCTATTTTCCAGGTAAATTTGCTGTTATCTGTTTCGACTTCTATGGTAGATATGTCCTGACTTGTGAAGTCTTTTACACGGTTCTTGGAAAGAGCAATTTCGCCTGTTGAGGTTTCAAAATCAAAATAGCACTCATTGCAGATAACCCTAAGGTTGAAGTGCTTGTTGGTTGCGCTTGTTATTGAAATCAGAACATTATCTTCTAATACAACCTTGAAATCAGCCTGTGATTCTGTAGTAGATACACTGTCTTCTGGTTGATCAGATGATTTTTCTTCCAGATTCTTTTTGTTGGTTAATGAATGTATCGAGTTCAGGATATTGCCAAAAATACCATTTGAATCTTTCTTAAGCTTCTGCAAGGTGCTGTCAGGCTCTTTTTCTATTGAACAGAGCTTAGATGATATTTTTATCAGTTCTTCGTTCTCATTGGTTCTTAATTCACGGTAAAAGCTTGAGGCACTTTCTGATAGTGCAGTAATAGAGGCTTGGCCCATTGCACATATCATGTTGCCTATGGCGCCACCGACTGTTTTGGTCTGGTGCCACAGCTTGTCAGAATCTATTGAACTGAAAAAGCTGAAAACTGAATCAAGAATAGAACGTGCTTTGCTTGGTTTTAACATAAGAGCAGTTGTTTCTGGCTTCGGAATGTCTGCTTTGAAAGGCAGTTGAGCAACGTCTTCGGCCATTATTCTATTTATGAAATCAGCAAAAGCTTCTTTTATTTTGGCATACCACGGAACATTGGAACCATTTTGATAATTCAAAACAGCAACTGACTTTTCATTTTTTATGAAATCGAAGGAATAATGCTGCTCAACCATAGAAAATTCATTTTCACGGAAGGTCTGTATAATGCTGTTTATTTCTTCCTGAGGAGGATTTTCTATATACTGAGCCACCTTTTCCCATTGAGAATCTGAAAGATCACCTAAGTAGTCTATTAATTGAGAGGTATAAATAGGACATTTATTCCAGGTTTCAAGAAGTATTGGAACGTCCAACTCTGTGTCTGATGCTTTGAATGTGATGTCGTTGGAAGAAACCTCTAATCTGTTTGGATTTAATTTTATTGGAATAATCCAAACTGCATATGGTGAAGTTGCTGTTGTGTTAAACGATTTCGAGCTTATGGCGCAAATCTGCGGCTCAGATTCTTCACCGTAAGTAAATCTCCAAAGCTGCCCCGGTCGCTTTATGAGCTGATGAGGAAGACTCGGTGTATGTTTTACTTCCTTTTTTAGATGATTATGATACATTTTCAGGAAATAATAGGAAATCTTGGGGTCTGTGGCGAATTGACGACAGTCTGAGCATTCACTGATATGCTTTGCAAGAGCAGGAGACATTGTTGGCTTTTTCCCAGCGAATGATTCTTCAAGATAATTTACTAATTCTGTTGTGAATTCCTTACATTCCATTATTGTGCCTCCCCAAGCAGTTCAAAGTAGTGCTTGACCAGCTTTGATGCATATTCCTGCTTTACCCGCAACTGATTTACAAGGGTAAGCGAACTCGTAGCTACCTCAAAAGCAGTATTAAAGCTGGCAACATTAGCCTTTATTGTGCTCAGACCTGCTTTTATTTTATTTGAGTCAGCAGGTGTAAATTTGTCCAAAAAATTCAATATTCGCTTGGCATAATCAGGGTGATTGGGCGTAAGTAGCTCTAGATGCTCTTTGTGCATTGTATTGATATCTTTGTTTTCGAAGTATTTTATTTGCGAAGCAAGATACCCAAGCTGAATCATTCTGTATTTATTGCGGTTTTTCTGTTGCTGATTAACCTGTTTGCATTCACTATCCAGCTCATATTCTATTTCTGATATAATTTCTGAAACAGATGGCATTTCTTCATTTGCTATTTTTTCTATTGCTAATTCTTCAGGAGTTTTCGAGTTATTACTGGTGTTTTCTAATATTGAAATGCTTTCATCATCTTCAGTGGATTGGGTGTCCTGAATAACTGTTGTTGGTGTTGTGAAGCTATATAGAAGCTCTGTAATGTCTCTTGTTTCAAAGTATGTGTTCTGAAGTTTGCTAATTATTTTATCAATGTTTTGCGGAAGCTGGTGATTATATGCCTTAGTTTTGCACTGTTCCCGGCGGAAAGTGATTTCGGAAAGAAGATCTTTTCCCGGATTCTTTGGATTAAATGCTTTTTCTATTGTGTTTCCTGTGATTCTGTAGCCTTTGTTGTATTTTTCAATGACACCTTTTTCCGAAAGTATTTTAAGATAGTCTTTAACACTGTCGTTAAGACTCAAATAATCGCGGTCATTTGCTGAAGCGTGCTTCTTCAATAATGATAACAGGCGTTTCTGTATGTAGCCGAATACCTTAAAATAGCATTCTGACGGATCTTCGCTATTAAATGGCTGATATTTTACTATATTTGTCTTGATTGCTCTAATCAGTGCCGTGTCAGATTCTGGTTCAGACAATTCTGAAATGAATTCTAACTGAGCTAAGTCTATCTGGTCGTCAAAACTATCCTTTTGAGCTTTGTTCGGAAATAGCCTGAAGACCATTTTTCTTAGGACTTCATTGGTTTCGCTGTAAAGGGTAATGAATTCTGTTGGAGTTAAACTGTCTTTTGCAGAATATTTTTTTGAATAGACAACCTTAACAGCCAGTCTAGCTAACAGAGGTATTTCCCGGCGCAGCTCATTTTCGTTATCATCGCTGTGACAAGGTGCTACTTCTATTTTCTTGTTCTTTATACCATCGAGCAGACTCAAAACCAACCCCCAGAAGCATTATTAACTCATCTTAATTGTTTTTTGATTTAAAGGCAAGTTTTATCTGCTGTGTTCCGAAGTGATAAACAATGCCTGTGGAAGCAACTGTTTCTTTCTGCTGAGAACGCCAGGTAATGCAAACAAGCCGTCGCTTATCTGCTGATATGGCAGATCATGAATGATTTCCGGTGAACCGATAATAAGCATTTCTGAATTTTCTCGAACAGCATCGGTTACTAGTAAACCTATGAAATTCAAGCCTTCAGCCTTGCTTATAGCTTCCATTGCTTCTACAAGTTCTTTCTGACGCTGGTGCAGTCTTTCCAGATTGGTTTCTTCAACCTGTGAAAGTGAGAACTTGTATTTTCCGTTTGTATAGGTCTTTCTGTCTGAATTGATTACTACTTCTGCTGTGCTTGCCGCTAACGGAGAATCTATTCGTGATAATTCTTCCATAAGTTGTGTGGCAGAAACTCCGGAAAGCTTTTCCAGCCATTCCATGATTTTTTTGTCTAGCGGAGATGTAGTAGGGGATTTTAGATTGAGAGTATCGGCTACTATGCCACCCATGAGAATGCCAGCTAAATCTGGAGTCAGACTTTCCCCAAGACTTCTGAACATCTGGGCAACAAGTGTGCATGTGCTGCCAACTACGTCACCAGTTATTTTTATTGGTGAAATGGTCGGCTGCATACCAATTCTGTGATGATCCACAACCTCTATTACCGGTATTTCTTCTGCTCCGGGAACGCTTTGGTCCATTTCATTGTGGTCAACAAGAATCAGCCTGTGTGGCGGGGATTGAGTGATTGTTTTCTTTAATATGACACCAACTAGGATGCCATCATTGTCTACTACCGGCGTGATGTCGCCAGGAGTGTTGAGAACCTTGCCAATATAAGCTGATACCATATCCTGTGGGTGAAGAATAAGGTGAGGCTCTGTGACAGCCACATCTTCTACTGGCATACTGAATTTCAGACGGCTAATTATTTTTGCTGAATCCAGATTTGTTTTTAGAATCGTTACGTTCTGCGGTTTTGCAGCACTCAGTATAATCGGTTCCACAGACTTTTCGCCCGTGATGATTAATAGCCTGATTTTGTGTTCAAGGGCTCGCAGGTGTATTTCTGAACGGTCACCACTGATTATT
Organism: Candidatus Avigastranaerophilus sp.; assembly: GCA_045639725.1. Lineage (GTDB taxonomy): Bacteria > Muiribacteriota > Ozemobacteria > Ozemobacterales > Ozemobacteraceae > RUG334. Next base: position 8,653 of record JAZUDR010000253.1, read on the forward strand.
GCCAGATTTTCGGCTTCATTTACTGGTATGTGTGTGTCAAAGCTTTCTACGCCCATGGCTGCTACATAGACCTTGAATTTTTGCATTTTTTCGGTTTCAAAGGCTGTGAGCTTTTCTGCTTTTATTACCTGAGCGATTAAGTCTATTGAACTGTGTATCGTTCTGCCTGTGAGGCTGCTTCCTGAATCGTAACCAATTCCTAGGAAGTGAGAGAGTAGGTTGATTGGGCTTAGCATGCCCAGGAATTTATTGTTTTCGTCAGCTATTGGAAGTGACATATAACCGCTTGACTTTAATATTGCGACTGCATCAAGTAACGGTATGCCTGCTTTTATTGTTGGCACGTCCTGTGACATGATGTGGCGGACTCGCAGATATACATCGTTTCGTGACTCTGGCGGTGTAGTGTGGAAACGTTCAAACAGGTATCTGCCTTTTTCTGGCAAAACCCCTGGACATATAGCCTGACACTGAGTAAATCCCTGACGGCGGCGGAGTTCTGCCAGGCCTACTGCAGATGCAAGACTGTCTATATCCGGGTTTCGATGCCCAGTAACATATATTCGTTTAATGTTTTCTTCCATAGTTCTAATAACTTATTTAATATTTCTATTTTGTAAAGCAAATTAATTCATAATGCATAATGCATATTTTTAGGGCCGCTTCGCTGGAGGGCCGCTGCGTATATATTATGAATTAATATTGCTTCTTGACCAAAATATTGATTGCTTCTATACTATCGTTACATTACAAAGGCAGGCAGATAGAATAAACATGAACGATGGCAAACTTGGACTCATGGAATGCGTCAACATATTGATTGGCGGCATGATTGGAAGTGCCATCTTTTCCCTTTCCGGGCTGACTATGTTTTCCGCTGGTCCTTCTGCAATGCTGTCATGGCTTATTGCCGGCGTAGTAATGATGCTGTATGGTATGCTTGTGTGCGAACTGGCCTGCCGATATCCACAATCTGGTGGCGTCTACGTTTTCCCACGAAAAGCTTTTGGCGATAAAAATGGGAAATTTTGGGCATGGCTTTCATGCTGGGGTTCCATTCTAACCAATATTGTCGCTATTGCTTTCGGTGCAATATATGTGGGAATATACCTTGGCGTGGCTTTTCCTATCGCTAATGATCATCAGATTTTGCTGGCTTTGATTGCTATTGCCATATCTTTTGTAGCCAATATAATCAAGTTCACTATTGCAGGAAAAATAAACAATGTTGTCGTTGGTTTGCTTATTGTAACTATTCTGACATATGTTTTTGCTGCTTTATTTAATGAAAACTTCGAAACTGCTAACTTTTTACCTTTCTTCTCTCAAGGGGCAAATGGAAAAGCTGCTTTCTTGTCTGCCGTTCCAATAGCTATTATTGGATATAGCAGCATAAATGCCATGGCTTTTGTTGTTGCTGAAGTTAAAAAGCCTGAGACTACGGTCTCAAAATCAATTTTAATTGCTATATCTGTTGTAATTGTTGTTTACTGCCTGGTAATATTTTCCACAATGGGGCTTATTACAGCTAAATTCTTGGCTGATAATCCTGCTATGAGATTTATTCCTCTGTTCGCTGCCTGTTTTAATAAACTACAGAATTTACCATGGCTATCTGGGATTGTCAGTGTTTCTGCAACTATTGCTCTTTTAACCACTATGCTTGTTTGTGTGACTATGAACTCCCGGAATATTCAGGCTGCTGCCGAAGATGGTAATCTTCCAATGCTTTTTGCTAAGAATAATAAAAATGGAGTGCCAGCATTCGCTGCAGGTGTAACATGCTTTCTGGCGGCCATAATAGCTTGCTTTCCACAACTGACAAATATAATAGTAAATTTCGGCGCGGTATTTAATGTTTTTACAATAATAATTACCATAACTGCGTTGATTGTTGCTAGGAAGAATACAGAACAGAAGCCGGCTTTCGTTGCACCTGGTGGCAGAGCTATGCCAGCAATTGTTTTGATAATTCTCGTCCTCTGTAATATTTCATCAATCGTTTCCGGTGGGTTCAATATATGGCTCTACACAATAATTTCCTTCATCCTCGGAATAGCCATATATTATTTAATGAAGGCGCACAAAAGTGCTAATGAAGAATGAAGTCGGCTTACTGCCTAATGCACTTCGCGCGAAGTGTTTAAATTCTAGATTCCTTCCGCAAAGCAGTAGCCATCGTATGGCAAAGCACTATCTCCCTAATCCCTAATCCCTAATCCCTAATCCCTAATCCCTAATCCCTAATACCTAATACCTAATACCTAATACCTAATACCGTTATCCGTTGCTAAAATTCTGTCTTATGATATAATGCTAGCATGAATAACCGAATATGCGAACATTGTGGTGAAAAACTAGGCGAAAATGACATTTTCTGCGGAAAATGCGGTCATTGTTCTGCCAACACAACTTCTGTTAAAAATTCGCATAAAAAATCGACATTTCCTAATTTGTTTATTCCAGAAAATGCCACCGCTGATAATTTTATTTCAAGAGCAAAACTTGAGCTTGAATTTGGCGATTTCGCAAAGGCAGACAGCTATTGTGAATGTGCTTTAAATCTTGAGGCACAGAATGCAAAAGCATATTATTTCAAACTATTGATAGAAAACAAGGTTACATCAGGTGAAAAGCTTGCACTTATTGATAAATCCTTTGAAAATAGCCGTAATTATACATTAGCAAAAAGGTATGGTGATAGTGCTTTAAAAACGGAATTAGACGGTTACCTGAATGCTATTAAAGAGAGAGAACTGGAACAATATAAAGCTTATGCTTATAATAAAGCCTGTTCTTTGCTGAAATTAGATGAAAAAGCGCCAATAGCTGAAGCTATAAAACTGTTAGACTCTGTAGGTGATTATAAGGACGCGTATGAAAAGGTAGTTCAGGCGACGAGCAAATTAGAGGATGCTGAGACAGTAACAAAAATAAATACTAAATTAAAAAAAGAAGAACATGATTGGGCTGTAGCAGAAAAGAAAAGAAAAATAGAAGAGAAAAAACAAAAAATAAATGAATCATTAGATAATATCTATGATTATATAAAATATTATTGGAACATTATTTGTGATAATTTAAAAAACGCTTGGGCTTTTATTTGCGAATATAAAATTGTATTTTTTATTACAGCAATTTTAATTTTTGCATATGAGCCATTAGAAAAATGGTATTTTGAAGAGCAGAAAAATTCTGAAAAATATAGGCAGGCAGAAAATTATCTTTCCGAGTCTCAGTATTATTTGGCTTTTAAGCTCTATAACAGTTTAGGCGATTACAGTGATTCTGAAGAAAAACTAAATATGCTGAAACAGGATTATGCTGACCAAATGCTGAAGCAAGAGCTTGATCTGAAGGGTAAATTAACTGAATTTGCTCAGAGTTTTGATATGGTAACCTGTTTGCCAGGCGAGTTTACGCGTAATAATTCAAAAATAATTAATAAAAATACATTTTTCATTGGAAAATATCTGGTTACCCAGAAACTGTATACAGAAATAACGGGTAAAAATCCTTCTCTTTTTAAGGGTGAAAACAAACCGGTTGAATGTGTCAGCTGGTATGCTGCCAGTGAATTCTGCAGATTGCTTAACGAAGCTACAAAAGATAAGCGTCCTAGTGATTATGTATTTGATTTGCCCACAGAAGCGCAATGGGAATATGCATGCCGGGCAGGTTGTGAAAGTGACTTGAATAATGGAAAAATGATTACTGATAATTCCAAGGAAGACCCAAACCTTGATGAAATAGGGTGGTATGCAGGAAATTCAAATAGTAAAACCCATAATGTCGGTTTAAAAAAGCCGAATTTATGGGGTATATATGATATGCACGGCAATGTTTGGGAATGGTGCAAAGATTGGTATGCTGATTATTCCGAAGCAGAACAGATTGATGCATCATATTTTGTCGAAAAAGGGTCTGCAAAGGTTTGTCGTGGCGGTTCCTGGGTAAGTAATCCAAATTCCTGCACAGCCAGTTATCGTATGCAGGTTGAAGCAGAGTATGAACGCCGAACTCTGGGCTTTCGTATTGTTCTAGTGCCCACAATATTTTAACTTGATTGATATTCGTTTTTAAACTATAATGCGTGCGAAAAAATTCGAAGTGTTCTTAGAACAGGAAGGTGCCCGCAATGATTCTTGCCATTGATATAGGAAATACAAGTGCTAAGTATGCAGTTATGGACGAAAAAGGAGAAATTCTTTTGTTCGACCACCTTTCTGTAAGCTGGAAAAACGCTATTGCCGGATTATTAGAAAAATTTGGTAAGGATTCAATAGAAAAAGCATGTATAAGTAATGTTGCTGGCTTACAGCTTGAATTAGAAGGTGTTTTGTCCAAGAATGGGATAGAATCCTACTGGCTCACATGGGATTGCGAAATTGCCAGAAAATGGTTGAAAAATATACCTGAAGGTTATGGCGCTGACCGTGTTGCTGCCGATATCGGTGCTGTCGCTGCTTGTCCGGATAGACCTCTTCTTGTTGTTGATGCAGGAACATGTATTACCTATGATGTTATCAGTAAGGAACATGCTTGTCTTGGTGGCAGTATCACACCAGGGATTGGACTTCGTTTGAGAGCTATGCATGAACATACGGCTGCATTACCCCTTTTTAAACCAGAAGGCTTTGCTCCAGTTATTGGTACAAATAATGAAGAATCCATGCGTGGCGAAGTCGGAGGCCAAGCGGTC
>JAZUDR010000254.1:0-3791 GCA_045639725.1 Candidatus Avigastranaerophilus sp.
TATTGCAGGGAAACTGCTTGAAAACTCAGGCATGTCCCCTTTGGCAGTTGTTTTGATTTCCATGTTTGCTGCTATTCTCGTAGGTATATGGAACGGTGCCTGGATTGGTTATGGAAAAATACCGCCATTCATCGTTACCCTGGCAAGCATGTTCATGGTCAGAGGTCTTGCAAGAGCTGTTATTGATTCTAAGACAGTTTTAGTTGTAAACAATGATTTCAATTCCTGGTTTACGTCATATATAAATATTCCTGGGTTGGATGATGGCTTGGTTAAGTATTCAGCAATAGCTTTCGGAATTATTGCCTGCATCGTCTTGATTTTTTCTACATATTCCAGTTATAAGGCGCAGGTTGTAGCCAAGAACGATAAGTCTATTCCTCACGAAAATATTCAGAAGCTTTGTGTTGTAATGGTATTCTTCCTGTTGTGCTCCTGGAAACTTGCCAACTGTGATGGCCTGTCGGTTTTGATTTTGTGGGCTGTATTTATTGCGTATATCTATAATTTCTTCACAGAAAAGATGAAATGGGGCAGATACTTTTATGCTGTTGGCGGAAACGAAAAAGCAACTAAGCTTTCTGGTATTAATACTAAGCTTGTATATTTCTGGGCATATGTTCAGGTTGCATTCCTTTCCGGTCTTTGCGGCTTGCTGACTGCTTCAAGAATAGGCTCTGTAAATGGTGACATGGGCACTCAGTATGAAATGGATGCCATTGCTTCCTGCTTTATCGGTGGCGCTTCAGCCTACGGTGGAAGCGGAACTGTAAAAGGCGCAGTAATCGGTGCTATTCTTATGGGTATTATCAACCAGGGTATGTCCATATATGGCTTGAACACTAATTGGCAATATGTTGTAAAAGGAATAGTCCTGCTTCTCGCCATTGTCTTCGCTGAAACCGTAAAAACCGAAAACAAATGAATGAGCCTTCGGCTGTGAATGCGACCTTCGGTCGATGAATGATTTGGCTTACGCCAAATATGAATGAGGCTACGCCTATATTTTTAATACGCTTCGCTAAACAGACGTGTCGTATTATACTGTTTGACGGTTGTTGGCTGCTAAACCCTCCTTTTAAGGAGGGACTAAGGGAGGTTTCTGCAAACTATCGAATCTTGTCTCAGACTAACTAAAAGCAGCACCAAACCAAAACAAACAATTATGCATTATGCATTATGAATTCTATTGAAACACACTTTTTACTTTCTCCGAAAAAATACAAAAAATGAATTACGAATTAAAAAATATCTGTTGACAAATATATTGGTTTGTAGTATTCTCTTTTCTACACCCGCCGGGATGGCGGAATTGGCAGACGCAGCGGACTTAAAATCCGCTGGGGTAAAACCCGGGCCGGTTCAAGCCCGGCTCTCGGCAGTGTTTCTTCGCGGGGTGGAGCAGTGGCAGCTCGTCGGGCTCATAACCCGGAGGCCGCAGGTTCGAATCCTGCCCCCGCAACCGAATCGCAGCAATGCGTATATGGCAAGGTAGCTCAGTTGGTCAGAGCACACGGTTCATACCCGTGCGGTCGAAGGTTCAAATCCATCCCTTGCTACCGAAGTAAGCATCAGTTTAACCGCTGATGCTTATTTTGTTTTTAGACAGTTATGATGTTGGTTTGGTAGGGATTTTATATGTTTGATTGGTGCAATTAGTGAGCAGGATTTGCCTCAGAATGACTATTCCAATACTTTCCAGTATCCATTTTTTCTGGAACCGATTCTTTGAATTATTTTACCTGAAATCAATACATTAAGATGACGTGAAATCGTTGGTTCAGACTTTGATACAGCCTTTGCTATCTCTGGAATCGTCATGTAAGCATTATCAGATAACAAGTTAATAATTTTTCTATCAAGAGAATTTATCTTATCATTTATCTTATCATTTATCTTATCATTTATCTTATCATTTATCTTATCATTTTTGATAATGCTTTTTCTTTTGAAAATAAAAGTAAAACCATACTCATCGTTCTGATACTCATAATCAACACCTGAGTCTGCACAAACTCTAAATGTTCTGTCAAAACCAGTGCCAAAAGCATCTATTAGGCCGTTCTTAAACAATACTGTGGCAATTAATGGGTTCCTGATTTTACTTCCAATCTTACCATTGGCAAAATCAATAGGATTTGCATCATTTATAATTCCACCAGGGTTATAAATACGTACTTTGGATTCTGTGATTGTTATTTCATTACAATCGCCTTTTTGATATTTGCAGTGAGCTAATGAATTGATGACAATTTCTCTTATAGCTTTTATGGGTATTTCTGGGGTTTCTGTCCGTTTTGTTCCAATAATTTCAGCGGAATAATGAATATTGTTTTGGATATATTTCATCCCTTCATTTATACATTCCAGAATATTACCCTTGAATTGTTTTAAATCGGTAAAGGCAACTCTTTCGTCTGTGGGATAAATAACTTCTTTCAAGGTAACAGGACCATTGGTTCCAAATAAATAGTAACCGGCATTATTAAGAAAACCATCTTCATCAATCAGGTTTAATTTCCTTAATGCTTCTGAAGGATTTCTGTATATATAGTTTAAACGACCTGTTTCATTTGCTTCTCTTATATATCTTATTAGTAATTCTTCGTTAATATCTTCAATGCCAAAAGGAGTAGTCTCCTCTTCCCACTTCGAATATGTCTTATCTTTTGATTCAAAAAATTTCCATAATTGTTTTGAATCCATGTAAACATCAGAATCATCAATCCTTGTATAATAACGACCATATGCAGAATAAGGTGTGTCTGTTCCAGAAACTTCAACCTTTATTAGATTTTTTCCTTGTTTCTTTACAACAGCAACACTAACTATTGGTAAAGGCTTCAGGTAATTTCTTATTTCATGGGAAATGTCTGCTGTTGTTTTTTTCCCGATTTCTTGGCCACAAATGATACCGTTGTCTTTAATTCCAAAATATACAGTTCCTTTTTCATGCTTATTAAGCATAGCGCATAATGAAATAACTGCCTCTTTCAATTGAGTTGTTGATTTTTTGAATTCTAGTATCTCTGATTCTTGTTGTGGCATAAAAGAAACCTTCTTACAAAATAATTTATCTTATCATTTATCTTATCATTTTTACAAACAAAATACTGAAAAATAATATTACTGTAACAATAAAGCAGGCCGCCAAAAAAATGAGCATGACTGTGGCAAAATTCAAGTCAGCAGCTAAGAAACCATGAGAAAACAGCGGTCCTGACGCATATTAGAGATGATTTGTATTTCTGCCTTGCCGATTTGAGATACATACGATATACTTTGAATTAGGTTGCAATTATGACTTTATCTGAAATAGAAAATTTAAGAGAACTTGCAGTGCAGTCTAAGATATATTGGTCAAAGCACTGCCTTGAAAGGATGCAGGAAAGAGATATTTCTAGAAAAGACGTCATTAATTGCATTGAAGTCGGCGATATAATTGAGAATTATCCAGATGACTTTCCTAATCCGAGTTATCTAATATTGGGTGTTTGTATTGATAACAAACCTTTACATGTGGTTGTCGGCTCAGATGGAAGTCTGCTATATATAATAACAACATATTACCCGAATCTTATAAAGTTCTACGAAGATTATAAAACAAGGAGATAAAGACATGTGCATGTATTGTAGATGCAATGTACATAAGCCTTCTACCACTACCCATGTGGTTAATTATAAGGGCAGTGTCATTATTGTAAAGAATGTTCCTTGTGAAGAATGTGTTCAGTGTGGTGAACTTTATTACTCTGATTCTCAGGCTGAGAAAATAGAAAACGTTATTAATG
>JAZUDR010000255.1:0-7314 GCA_045639725.1 Candidatus Avigastranaerophilus sp.
AGGAATGAAAGATAAATTGATTGATGGTAAGAATACACCTATTGTTGGTTGTGTTAATGAAGATTCAGTTGAATGGTAAATGTATAAGATAGTTTTTACAAAGACTGCTTTAAAAGATATACCAAAGCTTAAATCAGCACACTTAGATACTATAGCAAAAGCCTTAATAGAATTGATAAAAAATGATCCGTATAAAATACCACCTGGCTACGAAAAATTAGTTGGTGATTTAAAAGGGTTGATATCTAGAAGGATAAACATTCAGCATAGGCTTGTTTATCAGGTTTACGAAGAGGAAAAAACAATAAAAGTAGTAAGTTTGTGGTCACACTATGAAAGATGATGATTTTTCGGTAAATAACTGGCAACTAGTAGCTAGAAGCTTGTTGTTTTTATCCAAAAATATCTTTTATATAAAGCTAATTTGGGCTATAATAGTGGCATAAACTTTAGATAGCTACTAAGGAAAATTGATTGTATGACTACACCAACAAACGTTGTTTTGGGCGTTATCGGTTCGGATTGTCATTCTGTTGGTAACAAGATTCTTGAAGCCTTCTTTACAGAAAAGGGCTTTAAGGTTACTAATCTTGGCGTAATGGTCAGTCAGGAAGAATTCATTGCTGCTGCCATTGAAACAAATGCCAAGGCTATTCTCGTTTCTTCTCTTTATGGTCATGGCGAAATAGACTGTGTTGGTCTTCGCGACAAATGCATTGAAAAGGGTTTGGACAACATGATTCTTTATGTTGGCGGCAACCTGGTTGTTGGCAAGACTCCTTTTGATGTTGTAGAAGCTAAGTTCTTGAAGATGGGCTACGATAGAGTTTTTGGCCCTGAAGATTCTCTTGATGAAGAAGCAGAAATGCTTCAGAAAGATATCGAAGCCAAACAATAATGCCAGACCAGTTCATTTGCGTGGATATAGGCTCTACCTACACCAAGGGTGCTGTATTCAGAATGGCTGAAAGCATCTTTTCTGTAGAAAAGCGCGCAGTATCACCAACCACCGTAGAAAACCTTCCAGACGGCTTTTATGCTGTTTTGGGCGAACTTCTGCCTGATTGCGATGTGCGCAGCCTTGATGCATCCAATTCACCATGTCCGATTTATTTTTCATCATCGGCAAAGGGTGGTTTAAAGGTTGCTGTAGTCGGTCTTGTCCCGGAAATGTCTCTCAATATCGCTCGATTAGCTGCATTCTCTGCTGGCGCAAAGATTTGTGCAAGTTACCCATACCAGCTTACTTCTTCCCATATCAAGAAGATTGAAAGTGAAAAGCCTGATATATTGCTACTTTGCGGTGGCACAGACGGTGGCAACGAAAAATATGTTACCGAAAATGCAAAAACCATAGCTGCTTCAGCATTTACAGGAACTGTTGTTTATGCGGGTAACAGCTATGCAGCCGATGCGGTTGCTGAATTTTTGGGCGACAAAGAGCATGTCATTGTTGAAAATGTAATGCCGGATTTTGGCAAACTCAATATTGAACCTGTCCGCAAGGCCATCAGAAAGATTTTCTTAGATAAAATTGTTTCTGGAAAAGGCCTTGATAAGCTGGTAAAAGCATTTAATGTTCAGCCTGTGCCCACACCTTTGGCTGTTTACAATCTTGTAAAAGCCATTGGTTCAAGCCTTAAGGAATGGGACAATTTTGCTCTTATTGATATGGGCGGTGCTACAACAGACTTTTATTCCAACGGCAAGAGCTATGACCCTGATTCAAACACAGTAATGAAGGGTATTATAGAACCTAACCTCAAACGGACTGTCGAAGGTGACCTGGGAATGAGAGTCAGCGCAGAAGCTGCCTATGAAACCGGTGAAGAATATCTTCGTAGCATAAGCGGTTATGACGATGATGAAATGACAGCTTATAAGAGTTTTATAGATAAGGTTCATGCTGATACAGACTATTTGCCGGTAGATGATAAAGAAAAAGCTTATGATCGCTATCTGGCCAGCGCTTGTATCTATCATTCTCTTTTGCGCCACTGTGGCACAGTTGAAGAAGTATACACCTGCAACGGCAGAGTATGGGCGCAGGTCGGTAAGGATTTAAGAAAGGTTACTAGGATTGTTGGAACGGGTGGATATCTGGCGGCCATGGGGCGTAACAAAGAATCTATAGTGATTCCGAATAAGCCCATTCAGATGACCGAAAAGATGCCGCTGCTTCCACAGAAATTCGAATATTATTCTGATAGCAGCTATATTTGGCCTCTGCTGGGAAATTTGGCAGAAAAATACCCGGTTCAGTGTGCAAATACTGCTGTTAATGTGTTATTAAAAATGGATGAAACTAATGGTAAGGAGTGATTGCCAGTGAGTTCTTATAAAATTAGCGACGAAAAATTTGACGAAATTAGAAAAGAGATTCTCGCAACATGGCCAACAGGCAAAGACATTGATTTTGAAGAAGCTGTAGCCTATCAGAAGGCTATTCCTGAATCAAAGAACTTTGCAGTTGCTATGCGCAAAGCCTCTGAAGAAGGCAGAACCCTCTGCCAGCCAAGAGCAGGCGTAGCTTTGATTCAAGATCATATCAAGCTTTTGCAGTTCCTTGAAACTGAAGGCCAGGCAGATTTGCTTCCAACAACAATTGACGCTTACACAAGACTCAATCGTTATCAGGAAGCAGCAAATGGTATTCAGCGTTCATTGGAAGCAAGAACTTCACTGCTTAACGGCTTCCCAGCAGTAAACCACGGCCTTTATGGCTGCCGTCAGGTTACTGAAGCTGTTAAATCACCAATCCAGGTTAGACACGGAACCCCAGATGCCAGACTTCTTGCTGAAATTACTCTGGCAGGCGGTTTTACAAGCTTTGAAGGCGGCGGAATTTCTTATAATATTCCTTACGCCAAGAAGGTTCCGCTGACAAAGTCTATTGAAGACTGGAAATATGTTGACCGTCTCGTAGGTCGCTATGAAGAACGCGGTATTCACATTAACCGTGAACCCTTCGGGCCACTGACCGGCACTCTGGTTCCACCTTGTGTAAGTCATGTTTGTGCAATCGTTGAAGGCATTCTGGCTCTTCGTCAGGGTGTCCGCTCAATCACACTTGGCTACGGTCAGGGTGGTAATATGATTCAGGACGTTGCAGCATTGATTTCGTTAAGAAATCTTGCTCATGAATACTTCAAACGTGAAGGCTTGAACGATTATGAGCTTACAACCGTATTCCATCAGTGGATGGGCGGTTTCCCATCTGATGAAGCCAAGGCATTCGCAGTTATTAGCTGGGGCGCTGCAGTGGCTGTTCTTGCCGGTGCTGACAAGGTTATTGTTAAATCCCCACACGAAGCTATGGGTATTCCAACAAAAGAAGCCAATGGCATGGGCATACGCTGCACCAAGCAGGCTGTTAGCATGCTTCGCGACCAGAAGCTTCCAATCAGTGCCGAACATCAGATTGAAATTGAACAGATTGAAAAGGAAGTTCGCTGCATCATGGACGCGCTTTACAAGCTTGGCGATGGCGACATCGAAAAGGGTGTAATTGCTGGATTTGAAGCAGGCGTAATAGACGTTCCATTTGCTCCTTCTATTTACAACCATGGTAAGATTTTACCAATGCGTGATAACAACGGCTTTATCCGCATTTTCAATAAAGGTAACATGGCTTTGAACGACGAAATTATGGATTACCACCGCGCTAAACTGGAAGAACGCGGTAAGGCAGAAGGCCGTAAGGTTTGCTTCCAGATGGTAACAGACGATATTTATGCAATCAGCAAAGGTGCACTTGTAGGGAGACCAAGATGAAAATAAAACAAGTAACATTCGCAAAAGGTAATTCAGCTTTTTATTTTGACGATCAGCGCGCAATCAAGGCTGGCGCCAAGCACGACGGTTTTGACTATGTCGGTAAACCTGTAACTCAGAAGTTTACACGCATAAGACAGGCTGGTCAGAGCATTGCTATCATCCTCATGCTTGAAGATGGTCAGATTGCTAGTGGTGACTGTGCTGCAGTTCAGTATTCCGGTGCTGGTGGACGTGACCCATTGTTCCTGGCTTCTGAATTTATCCCGTTCCTTGAAAAGCACATCAAACCAATGCTTGAAGGTATGGAACTCGGTTCCTTCAGAGACATGGCCAAGAAGTTCTGTGAACTCCAGATTGAAGGCAAGCCATTACATTCAGCAATCAAGTATGGTTTGACTATGGCTCTTCTTGATGCTAAGGCTAAATCAATGTTCCTGATGCCTGCAGAAGTTATCTGCAAGGAATACAATCTGCCAATAATCGCTAAGCGCGTTCCGATATTCGGTCAGAGCGGCGATGACAGATATGCTAACGTTGACAAGATGATTCTTAAAGGCGTTGAAGTTCTTCCACATGCTCTTATCAACAATGTTGAAGAAAAGCTCGGTCTTCAGGGCGAAAAGCTCAGAGAATACATCCATTGGCTTGTAAGCCGCATCAGAGCTCTCCGCATGGATGAAAGTTATAAACCAGACCTACACATCGACGTATATGGCACTATCGGTCAGCTTTACAAGAATGATATGGATAAAGTTGCTGATTACGTAGCTTCCCTCGAAAAAGACGCTGGCGAATTCCAGCTCTACATCGAAGGTCCAGTAGACGTAGAAGCTAAGCTTCCACAGATTGAAGCCCTCAAGAAAATCCACGATAAGCTTGTTTCCATGGGCTCCAGCGTTAAGATTGTTGCCGACGAATGGTGTAACACCTACGAAGACATCAAGGAATTCACTGATGCCAAGTCTTGCGATATGGTTCAGATTAAGACTCCAGACCTTGGTGGCATTCAGAATATCGTTGAAAGCGTTCTTTACTGCAAGGCTCACGGTATGGAAGCATATCAGGGCGGCACCTGCAACGAAACTGACCAGACTGCCAGAATGTGCGTTCATCTGGCTGTTGCTGCACAGGCTGAAAGAACTCTTGCTAAGCCAGGTATGGGCTTTGACGAAGGCTTCACAATCGTTAACAACGAAATGGAAAGAATCATCGCTGTATTGAAGATGAAATACGGAGTTAAGTAATTATGGCAAAGAAAGAATTTAAAGTTTTATCACCAACCGCTATTCTTGGTTATGGTTTCCCAGAAGCTTCCTTCATGAAGGGCATGGAAAAGAAACCTGATTTGATTGCTGTTGACGCTGGTTCCACAGACCCGGGTCCATATTATCTCGGCGCTGGTAAGCCATTTACTAACCGCGAAGCAGTTAAGCGCGATTTGACTTACATGATTGTTCATGGCGTAAAGAACAATATTCCTGTTGTTGTTGGCACTGCTGGTGGTTCCGGTGCTGATGTCCATCTGGAATGGTGCCGCACTATCATTGAAGAAATTGCTGCTGAAAACAAGCTTTCCTTCAAGATGGGCATTATCCCAGCCGACGTAAGCAAGGAAGAATGTAAAAAGGCCCTCAAGGAAGGTCGCATTCAGCCATTAGCCTATGTTCCACAGCTTACTGAAGAAGCTATTGACGAAACAACATACCTTGTTGCTCAGATGGGTGTTGAACCAATCATTGACGCTCTCAAGGATAAGTGCGATGTAGTTCTTGCTGGTCGCTGCTATGACCCGGCTAATTTTGCTGCTTTGCCAATCATGCTTGGCTACGACAAGGGTCTTGCACTTCACATGGGTAAGATTCTGGAATGCGCTGCAATCGCTGCTACTCCAGGTTCTGGCTCAGACTGCGCAATGGGCACTCTCACTGAAGACAGCTTCATTCTCGAAGCTCTTTCCCCAGACAGAAAGTTCACCTGCGAATCTGCTGCTGCACATACTCTCTATGAAAAGACCGATCCATACCATCTGCCAGGCCCAGGCGGAGAACTGGACCTCACTGGCTGCTCATTCAAGGATTTGGGCGAAGGCCGCGTAGAAGTTAAGGGAAGCAAGGATGTTCCAACTCCGCGCTATTACGTTAAACTTGAAGGCGCTCGCTGCATTGGTTACAGAACTGTCAGCATCGCCGGCACCCGCGACCCGATTATGATTGCTGGTATCGACAAGATTATCGACCAGGTTAAGGAACGCGTAAACACCATTACTAAGGACCCACACAGAAGTGATAACCTGTATTTCCATGTATATGGCAAGAACGGCGTTATGGGCCCATTGGAAACCAACAAGAACGTAACCTCCCACGAACTTTGTATTGTAATTGAAGCTCTCTGTAAGACTCAGGCTGAAGCTGATTCTCTCTGCAGTATCGCTCGTTCTACAATGCTTCACTATGGTTATGAAGGCCGTATCTCTACTGCCGGTAACCTGGCTTTCCCATTCTCTCCATCTGATATTACTGTTGGCAAGGTATTCGAATTCTCTGTTTACCATCTGATGGATATCGAAGGCAAGAAGCTCTTCCCGTTCCACGTTGAATCATACAAGAACGGCGCTAAGTGCTAAGGGGGAAATGAAAATGAAAAGAAACATACTTGAAGCAGCAAAGGTTATTCGTTCTAAGAACTCTGGCCCATTCGAACTGACCTTCGATATTATGTTCAAGAACAAGGAATATTTCGAAGAATTCAAGAACAAGCAGATTATCAATAAGGCTCAGTTTGCAAAGCTTTATGGCATTCCTGGAGATGATGTTGAAACTATCGTCTGCTTCTCTCCTGCCAATGCCGTAAAGGTTACAATTAAGCGCCCATGGGCTTCTGGTGCACCAGGTGAAACCGACATCTACGGTGCTCAGCAGCACGCTCCAATCTTTTCAATCGAATTCTGATGAAAAGCAAATAATAGCAAATTAAAAACACTAAAAACCGCCGGTATCAATGTAAATTTCATTTATACGATTTTACAATGGTCTGATTTCGGCGGGGTGTAAAACGATTCTATAGGCTTGTGGCTATTAGCTTTTAGCCGATGGCCGATGCCCGTCAGCGGCCTGCTTTCTTGGCTTAACGCCCCTGCGAGGCCTAGCTTCGGGCTTCTAGCTTCAAGCTTCGGGCTTCCCTAACCACTGCTTGATGGCTACAGCGAAGCCGTCGTCGGCATTTGACGGGGCGGTTTTGGTTTGACGATGGGCAATTCTCATACCATTGTAAAACCGAATCATAGTGATCGACAAACTGGGATTTATCTGTGTTTATACATCACGATTTCTGGGTCAGCACCATTACACCCATACTCACACACAAGAATAAAATCTTCATTTGCAACAACACCATAGCAACGCTCTGAGTTTGTTCTTTCAATCTGATTTCCCAGATATACATCTTTATCATTCAGGAACTTTACTGCCGTTCCGTTTGACAATGGGTATTCCAGATTCACATAGGCTCCATTCAGCAAAAACAGTTCGCTTATTGTCA
>JAZUDR010000256.1:0-4063 GCA_045639725.1 Candidatus Avigastranaerophilus sp.
CCAACAAAATTGTAACTTGAAAAATAACGTATATCTAAAACAGCATCATCCACATAATCAGTCAAATAAACAAAATCATCAGGCTTAACCTGATTCTGTGCATAAACCTTATGTTCAGATACTGGATTCAGAAACATTGTCATAGAAACGAATAAAACCACATAGATTTGCAGAATACTCGTATTACTCTCCTATTTTAATTTTGGTATTAGCATCAACATTTTTAAGAATGGTTATCATATCTTTTTCACTGACACTTATACATCCAGCAGTATAATCCTTTTTCCCATGACAATGTATGAATATTGCAGAACCCTTCGGGTAAACACATTCTTTATTATAATCAAGGAAAATACCGTAATTATACTGGGGCACATAGCTTGTCATGTGCTCTCCTTTACATTCGTGATTTAAGTTTTTTGTATCTATAATTTTATTATAGAATTCACAAGCATCATCACAAGCATAATGAGAATCTGTTATTTGCAAATATTCCAGTTCTGTTCCTGGATTAGGTTTTATACCAAAGGTGTATAAAATTCCGAATTCACCGACCGGAGTTTTCATATCCCCTTCTGTTTCTTTGCCTAAGCCATTTTTACCGATGTGTGCATTGCAGTTCAGTATGATTTTTAATTCATTGTTTTCATCTTTTCTTTGCAAAGTCAGTATGGCTTTTGAGCCCAATATCTGCTTTACAGAAATCTGACTATGCACAGCACCTGTCTGAACTACTCTATTGTCAGACAGGTTTTCAGCCATAGAAACAATTGGATATAACATTGCAGCAAGCTACAAGGCAGTAGTGAATAACATATAAAAAAGTCAGCGGGAAACTACTACGTTGATTTCTGAGGTGCTTGTAAGACCGAAAACTTCAGTCAGCATACGATAAGCAATTTCCTTTGCCTGATCAACGCTGTCCATCTTTTTGTTGAAACTGAAGAATGGTTCTTCATCTTCATCATGGCAGTCGCATTCACAGTCGTCATCGTGATCATGGTCTTCGCCACAGCAGCAATCATCATGGAACTGGATTTCTTCCTGCTTGATGCCGTATTCAGCCATAAGCTTTTCAGTTTTCTTCAAAGCATCTTCTTCTAAAGATACAACAGGAATATCAAGCTGAATGCCGTAGCCTTCGTCATAAGTGAACTGAACAAAATTAGCTTCTTCTTCTTTTCCTTTTTCTTTAACTTCTTCAAGAATCATGAACCAATCTTCGCCTCTATTGGTCATAAGAAAATCAAAAGCACTTTTAATTCTTTCTTTTAACATCATAATAATCGTCTCCTGTTATTTGTGTTTGAAGAATGACACAGCAATCTTTGTGCACAGTGCCGCATTATTCTTTACTAGTTCTATATTAGTCTTGAGGCTTTCGCCACCAGTAATTTCGTACAATCTCTGAAGCAGGTATGGAGTAACTGCCTGACCTTTGATATTCAGTTTTTCTGCATCTCTAAGAGCTTCTTCTATCTTGTTTTCAATAGCAACCTTATCAAGTTCAGCTTCTTTTGGAACCGGGTTACCAACAAGAATACCACTCTTATAGCCAAGAAGAATTGAACGTCTGAAAATTTCAGCAGCGTCAGCAGGGTCTTCAAATCTCTGAGGAACCTTTACTCCGGAATTTCTATAATAGAAGGCTGGCATTTCATCAGTCTGATAGCCAAGAACCGGAACCCCCAATGTTTCTAAGTATTCCATCGTATGAGGAATATCAAGTATTGCTTTGGCGCCAGCACATACAACCATTACTGGGGTGCGTGTAAATTCCAGAAGGTCAGCGGAAATATCAAAAGATTCTGATGCACCACGGTGCACACCACCGATACCACCTGTAGCAAAAAACTTAATACCTGCCTGATTAGCACAGATCATAGTTGCAGCAACAGTTGTGGCTGCATTCTGGTGCATAGCAATAATAGAAGGAAGGTCACGTCTTGAAGCCTTTTTAATGTCTTTTGCGGTGCCTAATCTTTCAAGTTCTTTTTCTGTAATACCTATTCTGATTTTGCCATCAAGAATGGCGATAGTAGCAGGAACACCGCCATTTTCACGAACAGTGTTTTCCAGCATTCTAGCTGTTTCAATGTTCTGGGGGTATGGCATACCATGGGAAATAATGGTTGATTCCAAAGCTACAACTGGTCTTTTACAAGCCAGCCCGTCTTTTACTTCTGCATTAAAAACTACTCTATCAGTGATTTTCATGTTGTCTCCATCAATTTGTCTATCTGGTAATATTCTAAATCAAAGTAAGATTAAATTGCAATAGGGATAGAGTATAAAGTATGTTTCAATAGGCTTTTGGCTTTTAGCTTTTGGCTTTTGGCGGTTGACTATTGGCTATTAGCGGTTGGACGAGATAGCAGGAAGCTGGAAGCTCGAAGCTCGAAGCTCGAAGCTCGAAGCTCGGAAGCTCGAAGCTCGAAGCTGGAAGTCGGAAGCTCGAAGCCTGAAGGGAGTCGCCCCTGCGAGGCCTTCCTCTACCAGGTTCTCAGCAGTAAGCTGGTAGAGGATGACTGATAGACAATCTAAAGCAAAAAAAACCGCTTCGTAAGGAAGCGGCTTTTTTTTGCTTTAGATTAGCCTACGAGGGCGAGAAGAACGCCTGCGGCTACGGCTGAACCGATAACACCAGAAACGTTCGGGCCCATGGCATGCATGAGAAGGAAGTTCTGGCTGTCGTATTCCTGACCAACCTTATTAGAAACGCGGGCGGCCATTGGAACAGCAGAAACACCGGCTGAACCAATAAGTGGATTGATCTTTTCCTTAGAGAAGAAGTTCATTATCTTAGCCATAACAACGCCTGCAGCAGTACCAAAGCTGAAAGCGATAAGACCAAGAAGAACGATACCAGCAGTTTCAAGAGTAAGGAACTTTTCTGCAGAGAGCTTAGAACCAACAGAGAGACCAAGCATGATGGTTGTGATGTTGCAGAGTTCGTTCTGAGCAGTCTTAGAAAGTCTTTCGGTAACGCCAGATTCCTTAATGATGTTACCAAACATCAGAGCGCCAATAAGAGGAGCAGCATCCGGAAGAAGGATAGCACAGAGAATAACGATTACCAATGGGAAGATAATCTTTTCGATTTTGCTGACTTCACGAAGCTGTTTCATTCTGATTGTTCTTTCTTCAGGCTTAGTAAGAGCTCTCATGATTGGTGGCTGAATGATTGGAACAAGAGCCATATAAGAGTAAGCAGCAACAGCAATGTTACCAAGATATGGAGTTCCAAGATGAGAAGCCAGGAATATTGAAGTTGGGCCGTCAGCACCACCAATGATGGCGATTGAAGCACAGTCCTTCATAGTGAAAGCCATACCAGCTTTAGAAAGTAATACAGCACCAACAAGAGTACCGAAAATACCAAACTGGGCAGCACCACCAAGAAGAGCAGTCTTTGGATTAGCAATCAATGGACCGAAGTCTGTCATTGCACCAACACCGAAGAAAATCAATATTGGGAAGATACCTTCGCCGTGTGCGCCAATACCGAAACTGAACATTGTATGAAGGAAACCTTCTGTAGCAATGTTTGCAACTGGGATATTTGAAAGCAGACCACCAAAAGCAATAGGCAAAAGAAGTAATGGTTCGTATTCTTTTCTAATAGCAAGATAAATAAGATACAAGCAAACAAGAACCATTATTAACTGACCAACGCCACCAAAGCCAGGTCCAGTAACAGTGCAGTAATTTGCAAGACCTGTTCTTTCCCAGAGGCTGACAGAGGCAGAGGCCAGATTTAATGATGAACTAGCAACAAAATATGTTGCGGTAGCTATTCCGCTCATTATTCAACAGCCTCCATTATCAATTAAGTATTAATACTTCTTGTCCATTAACAACGTTGGCACCCTTAGAAGCAATAATTGCACTAACAGTACCTGCAGCAGGTGATTTAACTTCAATTTCCATTTTCATTGCTTCAACAACAAAAACAACCTGGTCAACAGCAACCTGATCGCCAACATTTACTAATATTCTGTTAATTACACCATTAAGAGGAGCAACTACCTTAGTGCCTGCACCAGAAGATGCCGGAGCTGCA
>JAZUDR010000257.1:0-3852 GCA_045639725.1 Candidatus Avigastranaerophilus sp.
GAATCTTTTCCTAAGGCTGTGATTATAGAAGAATTAGGTTCAATAAAGGTGTAGTTGTATCTGAATAACAAATCGCTTATTTTGAATCTTTTTTCCTGCTTTTTGGTTGCGAGAAAATTTTCTTCTGTTTCAATGATTCCAAGTTCTATTAGTTTGTTTAAATACGTAAATACAGCTCTTTGATCTATATTGCATTTATGAGCTATCTGACACGAGGTTTTGCTGTTTGCGCCTATAGATCTAAGAATAGAAACATAGGTGGTTGAATCTTTTAATTCCTGTAGAAGCATGTTGCTGGCTTCTTGAAATAGTCTGCCATTCTTATCAAAGAACAGATTGTTTATTGCATCTTCGCAATTATTGTAATCCTGAAAAAACATAACGTATTGCGCGACCCCGCCAGTTACAGCATAAACGTTCATGGCCTCATCAAAGTTCTTGTAAATTGTATGAACTTCATCAAACGTAAACGGAAGCACTTCAAGTATTTCATCAAACCTGCCATATAACGGAGCAACTTGATTTGATAATTGGTTTCGCATAAAAGAACGATTAGAACCTAGCAATATTAGTTTGTTTTTCCCTAAGGCATGGTCTATAATCCATTGGAATTCAACAACGGTGTTCTCATTCTTTTTTGCCAAAAAAGGAAATTCATCAATAATAATTATTGGAACAGATTTTGGTAGTTTTGATATATAGATGAAAATATCTCGGAAAGAAGTAAATGATGTAATCAGGGACTCTGTTGGATAATAGGCTTGTAATGTGGAGATAAAATCGCTAAGACAACTATTATAATCGTAACTGGTGCATTGGAAATAAACACATTTATTTTTTCCTGCGTTATGTAGAAAATTCAATATGAGTTCTGTTTTTCCTGTTCTTCTGCGACCATAAATAGCCATTGCTTTTTTTGTTTTACTTTTTAAGAATTCTTTAAGTTTTTCTGTTTCTTTTTCCCTGAATAAAAACATATATTTAACCTCCAATCAATATTATAAACAGTTTTATGAATTTGTCAAATTTAAATATGACAGTTTTGAATCTGTCATATTTAAATTTGATAGATTTTACAAGTTACTAGCTTAGTATCGAAAAAGCCTTTAAGAATTGAGTAAATTTTAATAACAACGAAATATTCTACCTTTACATCAACAGAAT
This sequence comes from Candidatus Avigastranaerophilus sp., assembly GCA_045639725.1. Lineage (GTDB taxonomy): Bacteria > Muiribacteriota > Ozemobacteria > Ozemobacterales > Ozemobacteraceae > RUG334. The sequence goes on from JAZUDR010000257.1 coordinate 1,165, forward strand.
AACTTGTTAATCCCATGCCAGTTTCTCCTTTTGTTATTTTAATTTCTAACCATAATATGCATATACACGAATCTGAAAAAGGGTCGGAAAAATTTTACTTTTCATAAAATTTTTCACATATATATATTCTGAGAAGCCCCTAAAGTTTTCACCCCAAAACTGTATTATTTTTGAACAGTTATCTCTCTCTGATGATTTTCCAAAGAGTTTTTCTCATTCTTTCCAAAGCAAGAATCAAAGCTTCGCTTTACAAGTTACGAAAAAATAGCTAATATGATACCCATGAAGAACAACGATAGAACAACAGATTTAAACATTGTTAAAACCATTAGAATTTCATCTGAACTTGCAGACAGAGCAAACGAGAAGGCAGCCCAGATGGGCAGTAACTTCAGCAGTTTTGTTTCCAAGGCCTTAGAATTCTATCTGAAAAATCTTCCAAAGAATTATGCAGAAATCGATGAATTCAAAAATGCTGAAGAGATTCTTATTGATGCTATTAAAGTTTTTTTAGACAACAAATACCCAGACAAAAAGAACTTCGGCATGGATGTCACCCTTGAAGTTTTTAACTATATTCAGAACAACAACGAGATCAAACAGCTTTACGACAATGCCACCAAAGGCAGCTACGAGCTAAGGGAAGGCCTGAACAGAAATATTGGGAAGGCAGTTAAAAACCACCTCAACGCTGTTGTAAGAGGCCGCTCAAATCCTATTCATGATCCATACAGCCTAATAAAAACCTACGCCTTGCTTGAACCAGGCAAATAGAAATCTGAATTCATCATCAAATTCTAAGTAGAAATTACTGTTTTTTTCTGGATGTATTAGCTTTCCTTTTAGCATAATATTTATATTTATTGCTTATCTCGACTTTCTCACGATAAATTTCCTCAATTATTGGGAAAGAGAGTTGTATGCTGTCCTGCCCGCAAATGCGAGTCCAATCGGATATTAACTGAGGTGTTAATGCTACGTTCAGTTCCGAAGAAGTTGAAATTGTAACTTTTTTGTCGTCAGGCGTAATAAGTCTGATAGTAGCAGGTATATTGCCCGGACTATTTTCTAAGCAGGTTTTCAACCTTATATAATTGTTTTTATCACACAATTTTTTGGGTATAAATAACGCCATTTTTGTAATATCTGCATTGTCAAAATCGACAAAGCTATAGATAACATCAGCACTAATATTTACCGCGCCATCCTTTACCTGTGTCTTGATAATGGCAAATATAGGCTCATCTACCATTAGCTTATCGGAACAATCCTTGTATTGTTCAGGAAACACAGCCATACTTATGCGGCTATTATGTGCTTCGATAGTCACTATTGCCATCTTCTGTTCTTTTTTTGTTATTATTTTTTTTATTTCAATCACGGTTCCGCAAACTTTGAAATATTTGTTATTATATGCCTCTAGTTCTCTATCAGAAAAATCTTGATTTGCATTATCGCTATCAGTATTATCGCCCTGAGAATCATTTTCCTTTTTAGCATCGTTATTCCGCTGGGTGTATTCAGCAAGAGTTGAGATTTTTATATTACAAAACGTTCTCTCAACTATTTCTATCGGTCTCAGCAAATCACTAGTAAGAAAATACCCTAATACTTCCCTTTCTTTAAACATTAGTTCGCGTTCAGAAAATTCAGGAATTTCAGGTATGTCTACGACTATGTTTCCAAAACCATAAGCTTCTTCACCCATAGCGTCGAAAAATGTGCTCTGACCAGGACTCTTATGCTTATTACCAGATTGAACCTTTTTTAAAGCGTCTTCAACCATAACCATCATCTGAGCTTTATTAAGCTTAAAACAATCAAAGGCACCGGATAAAACCAAGGCAGACAAAACACGGTTATTAACCACTCTTGTATCAATGCGCTGTATAAAATCGCAAATATCTTTAAATGGACCGAGTTTTTCCCTTGCCCTAACAATATTTTCTACCGGTTCACTGCCTATGCCTTTAATGGCACTTAATCCATATCTGACTGTGTCACCTTCTACAGAAAAATCACCCAGAGATTTATTTATGTCTGGCGGAAGAACCTCAAAGCCCAAAGCTCGGCATTCATTAACATATTCAGCCAACTTATCTGTATTTCCGCTTTCAGAAGTGAGACAAGCCGCCATGAATTCCTTTGGATAATAGGCTTTCATATAAGCTGTTCTATAGGTTACAACAGCATAAGCAGCGGAATGTGACTTATTAAAGCCGTATTCAGCAAAGCCAGCCATAAGGTCAAATATGTCCTGAGCAAGTTTCGTGTCTACACCACGTTCAATGGCACCCTTAACGAATTTTTCGCCCATTTCTGCCATCTTCTCTTTGATTTTCTTGCCCATTGCCTTGCGCAGAGCATCTGCCTGTCCTTTAGTAAAACCTGCTAAAACACGGGAAGTCAGCATAACCTGTTCCTGATATAAATAAACACCGTATGTATCTTTCAGAACAGGTTCTAAAGATGAATGAGGATATTTTACTTCCTGCAATCCATGCTTTCTTTGAACATAATCATCAACCATACCCGATTTAAGCGGACCTGGTCTATACATTGCAAGAAGTGCTATTATATCCGTAAATCTGTCTGGCAAAAGCTTTTTAAGCAAGCCTCTCATGCCAGTTGATTCAAGCTGAAAAACGCCTAGAGTTAACCCCTTCTGTAAAAGCTGATAAACCTTAG
>JAZUDR010000258.1:0-10776 GCA_045639725.1 Candidatus Avigastranaerophilus sp.
AGCAGCCTCTGCAGAAGAAGATGATTTAAGCTATCTCAATGCCATCGGCGGTTCCGAAGAAAGCGGCGATCAGCCAGCAATGGCCGCAGAACAACCCGCAGTAGAAGAAGCTCAGGACATGAACTTCAATTTCGACGAACCCGAAGAACCAGCCAAAACAGCTTCAGCCAACTCTGAACTGGATGAAACAATTGCTTTCACTCAGCCAGAAGAAGTATTAGAAGAACTTGCCCCACAGACTCCTCAGGAACACCTTGAAGAGCTCCGCCAGATGCTTGCTGACACAGACGATCCAGACAAACGCTATTCACTTGTTCTTGCAATGCAGGAACTCAACATACCTGAATCTATTCCTGATTTCATCGGCCTATTGAATGACGACCTCAAGGATATCAGAGAAATAGCAGCCGACCATCTTGGTGAAATGGGTGCTGAAGAAGCAGTTAACCCACTTATCCAGTGTCTTGGCTCAGAACAGGCCCAGCTCAAATTCATCGCTGCCCGTTCTCTTGGCAAGATTGGCTCTAAGGATGCAGTTCTTCCATTAATCAGATTACTGGAAGAAGACAACGAAGACCTCCGCTATGTAACTCTGGAAGCCTTAGGTAAGATTGGTTCTTCTACAGCAGCTCTCAAGGCTGTAAGCGCCTTCCTCAAGAGCCGCAATAACGACCTTCGCTATATCGCTTGTGAAGCTATCGGTAACATCGCTGAACCAAAATCAGTTGTTATCGTTCTTCCAATGCTTAAAGACCCAGAATTCGAAGTCAGACTCAAAGCTATTGAAGCCTTGGGTAAGATTGGCTCAACAGCAGCCTGTGACCAGCTCCTGGTTGTATTAAGCGAAGACAATGAAAGAATCAGAACAGCTACAATTCAGGCTCTTGGTCAGATTAAGAACGCCAATGCCGTTGAACCACTCATAGAAATCTATCCATCAAGCACTCCACAGCTTCGTGAAAAGATTATCTGGGCTCTCGGTGAAATCGGTGACCAGAAAGCTGTAGACCCAATGCTGAAGCTTTCTAACGCATTCAATCCAAGAATGACTACTCTTGCAATTGAAGCCTTCGCAAAGATTAAGTCTCCAAAAGCAAGCAGATACGTTCTTGCAGTATTAGAAAAAGACGACAAGGCTCTCAGTCTTAAGGCTATTGAAGCTCTTGGCGAAATCGGCGAAAAATCCTCTGCAGGTAACCTTATCAAGTATCTTGACGCTCCAGAAGCAGAATTCAAGATTACTGCAGCTAAGGCCATAGGTAAGATTGCTAACCCAATCGCTATTGAACCATTGATTCAGAAGCTCACAGATTCTGAACGCGATGTAAGACTCGCTGCAATCGAAGCTCTTGGTTACATCAAGGGCGTTAAGGCTATCGACCCACTTATCAAGTCACTGGCTGAACAAGACCAGCAGATTGTTGAAAAAGCCGAATGGGCAGTATGTGAAATGGGCGAAACCGCTGTTGAACATATCACCAAGGCTATTGAACTTGAAGAAAATCGTCCGATTCTTCCTTCACTCGTTAAGATTCTCGGCAATATAGGCAGCATCAAGGCTATCTTCCCATTGTTGAAGGTTCTTGATTCTTCTGATGACGCTAAGCTTTCTGAATGCATCGCAGACAGCCTTGTAGCAATAGATAACTGCATCACTTCTGCCCAGATGAACGTAACCCTCAAAGAAGGCTATGCATGGGCTCAGTTCTCAATTGCCCAGTCATTGGCTAACCTTCAGGACGAACGCGCATTCGGTCTCCTTGTTAAGATTGCCCGCGAAACACTTAATGAAAAGGATATCAAGCAACTCTCCGGTATCCCGAATAAGAGTTTCCTTGAATACAACAACGAAATCCTCCACCTCATCAAGCTTAATGTTGCTCACCTCTTCGCTAAGGTTGGCAATGACAAGGCTATTCCGGTTATCATGGATTACTTCATCGCTGGTGACCAGTTGCAGCGTCAGTGGTGTATTGAAGCCCTTGGCGGAATCAAGACCGAAGGTGCTCTGGATGCCCTTATCGACATTCTCAAGAAGCCTGAATTTAATATTCCGTTAGACCTGCTCTCTCGCACTCTTACTTCCAACAGAAGCAAGAAGCTTGTTGAAAAGCTCATCCGCAGTGCATCTCATCCTGCCGAACCAGTTAAGATTGCTATAGCAACTGTATTGGGCGACACTAGAGACCCACGTGCAATCAGAACACTTGCTAACCTGGTTAAAGACCCAGCAGAAAAAGTCAGAGTATCTGCCATCGAAGCAATCGGTAAAATTGGCACTACTGCTGCAGTTCAGCCTGCTATTGAAGCTCTCAAGGATTCTATTGAAATCGTTAGAGCTAAGGCCGCTGAAGTTCTTGGTGACCTCAAGGATACAGCCGCTGTTGAATTCCTGCAGAAAGCCTGCAAGGATTCTTCTGAAATGGTTAGAAAGCTCTCTGTTAAGTCATTGGCTACAATGGCTGACGCAAGAGTTCCGGAAATCATCATTTCTGCTCTCGGCGACAAGGCAGAAGCCGTTCGTGCAACTGCAGTTGAAGCTCTTGGCGAACGCCGCGACAGAGTTGCTCTCAATCACCTTGTTAAGACATTGGAAGACCCATCTGAAAAGGTTCGCAGCACTACAGCCGAAGCTATCGCCAAACTTGGTGAACCTTCAGCCATATTGCCAATGCTTGCCCGTCTTGATGACCCGTCTCCACTTGTTCCATTGGCTTGCAGTGAAGCAATTGTCAGCTTCGGTGAAAATTCTTACGAAGTTCTTATTGAAGCTCTCAAGAATCCGGAAGAACGCATCAGACGTCATGCCTGTGACCTTCTCATCCGCATTGGTGAAGATAACCTCATTGATAAGCTCCTTGGCATCGCTCAGGATAGAAACAACTTCCTCCGCGAAAACATCGCCCGCATCCTTGGTCGCATCGGCAATGGCAATGTTGTTGAAACTCTCATGGCAATGCTTGCAGATCGCTGCAGCGATGTAAGAAAGACTGCTGCTGAAGCTCTTGGTAACCTCCGCGACATCAGATGTCTCGTAGCATTGAAGAATACTACAAGAGACCAGAGCAAGGAAGTCAGACTGGCCGCCAACGCAGCTCTCCAGGAAATCTTCAAAGCTCACAAGCTTAACTAACATAAGATTCTAAAAAAATAAGGTGAGTTTCCACTCACCTTATTTTTTTGTCAATTTTTCAAATTTTCCCTCCCCTTTCTCTAAAATTTCCTCATTTTAGATGTTAAAAATTCATAATTATTATGTAAACCATATTTTGTAATGAAATATCAATCAAATTTAATCAACTGCTTTTTAACGATTATTCATTATCTCTAAGACTTGGGAATAAGATCCATCTCAAGCCCTTTATGCCAAAGCCTGACAAACCACTAGAAATAAGCAAAGGGAAATAGCTGCTATCTGGTATCTACTTAATATTTAAATTCTTCAAATTATGATCAGACTTTGGCAAACCACCTTTAAATATTTTCTGCGAATCAGGAACCAGGGCAAGACGAAATCCGACACATCCATCCACTAGGAACGGAGTGGCATAGCCACGATAACCGGAACAGCAATACTTAGGATCATTAGCCCAGCAACCGCCACGAGCTATGCGTGTATAGCCTTTTTCCGGACCAACGGGGTCTATGCAGTTTTCTGTAGAATATTCGCCACACCAGTCACTGCACCATTCGAATACATTACCATGCATATCGTAGATATCCCAGGCATTAGGCTTCTTCATTCCAACAGGATGGCTTCTCTTATTGGAATTACATGAATACCAGCCTACTTCATCAAGATTAGGACAAGCCCCAACTTCACAGCTAATATCTTTATCTCTGTTTAAAGTTGTAGTCGCACCGGCTCGGCAGGCATATTCCCACTGAGCTTCTGTAGGTAAAGAAAATTTGTATCCCTTAGGTCTTATGGAATCACTTATTTCATTAAGTTTGTTACAAAAATCCAAAGCACCATTCCAGCTTACGCATTCTACGGGATTATTGGCACCTCTATAACGTGAGGGATTACTATTCATGATAGATTCATACTGTTCCTGAGTAACAGTATACTTACCAATATAAAAATGTTTGCTGATAATAACTTTATGTTGAATTTCATGAAATTTTTCACCGCCTGGGCTTCCCATTATAAAATCTCCAGCGGGGCACTTAACCATTGTTTTCATGATTTTTTCTACCTTAGCAGCCATTTCTTTACTTTTCTGTTCTGCTAATTTTTGTTCTTCAACAACTTGCTGAGCAGCTATATTTTTTCGTAATTCTAATTCTTTATATTCCACATACTTTGCCCACCCAAATAAGCCGCCAAACAATACAAAAATCATCCCAAAAATAATTCTATTACCAACCGAAATCCTACGCAGCTCTTTCTCTTCGTAAGGAGTCCTTGGCTTAGTATACATATCTTGTCACCATATTCCTATTTAATGAAACCTAGAATTTACAATTTAAACCATATTAATCAAAAATACAATTTTTACTATTGCACAATCTTATAAGATCCGCTTACTGGTTTCATAAATCATGCTGTGCTCAGAGAATGAATAGGAAATGCCGATAATAGATATAGGAGGATTAATACTATGTCTATTCGTCCTGTTGATATGAAAACTGCGTTGTTGACTGCTGATAATGCTAGTAAGATGCGTGAAGATCAGAAAACTCAGGAAGCTGGTCAGGCAGAACAGGTTTCTCAGAATAAGCATACTCAGGAACAGAAAATAGAAACTGTTCAACACACTGAAGCCTCTGAAGGCCAGACTATCCGTAAAGAAGACGAAGAAAAGAAAAAGGGTAACGGCTCCAGACAGGCAAACGGCCGAAAAGCCTATAAAAAGCCTGAGGAAGAAAAGCCCAAAATCCGTATTGATGACGGTATTCACGGTCTATTAGATTTAAAAGCCTGATGCATTTTTCGAATAAAAAGTTCATGTTTGCCTTAGCTCTAGGCTCTTTCATAGCCTTGAGCCAGAACGTCTACGCCAGCAGAACTGACGATTCCTGGATACTTAATCGTCAGGGAATGTATAAAATCTCACAAGGCAACGTGGAAGGCGCTATCGATGACTTTGAAAAAGCCTGCCGCCTTGATCCGTTTAACGACACGGCATTGGCAAACTTAGCCTGTGCCCGTAACAATCTTGGCGTCAGCTATGCCAAAAAACAGAACTTTGCAGAAGCTATCAGACAATTCAAAAATGCCAAGGACCAGAAGCCCGAAGATATTTCAATAAGGCTGAATCTGCTTTCAACACTGGTAACCATAAAGAATACCAATGACACTGAAACAGAAATAAAGGAGCTTTTAAAGCTACGCCCCAATGACAGCGACATAGCCATAAAAGCTGCTACAGCATATCAGAAAATAGAAAACACAGTTGCAGCCATTAGCACACTTCAGGAATTCACAGAACGAAATCCCGGTGACGCAAAGGTTAACGCAACACTTGCCAGACTTCTTTATTTAAACGGAAACCTGGCAGAGAGCAAATATTACATAACCAGAAGTCTTGAACTAGCTCCTGAGGATCAGAAAAATCTGGAATTCCTGACGAAGCTTGATAAGGAAGCTTGCGTAGAAGCTACTACCAACAGCTTTTCAGGAAAACACTTTGAATTAGCCTGCCCCGACTCTTTTTCAGAGGAATGGGCTGAAAATCTGCTTGAACAGCTTGAAAACGCCTATGAAGAAGTTGGCAGCAAGCTTAATTTCTACCCGGAACAAAAGGCTCAGGTAGTTTTGCTGCAAACCGATGATTTCAAGATGGTTCACGACCTTCCAGACTGGGCTGGTGGCGTTTATGACGGAAAAATCAAGCTTCCTGTTCCCACCAATATCCAGCCAAGAGCATTAAAGGGCGCTATTCTTCATGAATATACTCATCACGTAATTTACCTTGCTTCCTCCGGGAACTGCCCAATATGGCTCAACGAAGGTCTCGCACAGATATTTGAGAAAGATAGCGATAATATTCCTGAAATACCAGAAAATCAGCAGGAAAATGCTATTAATCTTTATGAAATCAACGCGGGCTTCAAGGCTCATCCAAACCGTGCAGAAGCAGCAAAGCTATACAAGCTTTCCTTTAACACTACCTGCAGATTTGTTGAAGAATACAGTTGGAATCATATTGCAGAAATACTTCAGTTGCTGGCCATTGGCAAAACCTTCAACGAAGCCACAAGTGAAATTCTCGGCGAAACCCAGTCCGAAGTAGAATCAAGGATAATAGCCTGTTCTAATTAGCAACGGATATCACCAAAATTTATTTTCTTCAGGGTTGTATTCCATGCCTATTTTGGCGAGTGTAGTTTCTATGGCCTTACGTTCAACGCCGAGAGCTTTGCAAAGCTCGTCAAGGGAAGAATACTCGTCTCTGAGCTTCATATTTATAAAGCTCATCAGCATCATTGGATCCTGTGGTAAATCAGCCATGATTATTCCTTAAAAAGAGCTGTGCCAACCCTGACAAGAGTAGCACCTTCTGCAATGGCAATTGGGAAATCGCCAGACATGCCCATAGATAATTCCTGAGCCTTGTAGGACGGTCCTTCAAGCTTTTTGCTGGCTTCAAACAAATCAGAAAGCTCTTTAAAACAAGCCCTGACCTTTTCATCATCAGCGTCTAAAGGAGCCATGCCCATCAATCCACGGATATCAAGATTTTCGTTTTCACGATAGTCTTTTATTACATCGAGAATTTCTTCAACATCAAAGCCCTGCTTGGCTTCTTCACGGGAAATATGCACTTCAAGAAGAACAGGGCATTTCCTTCCAGTCTTCTTTGCCCATTCAGCAAATTCATCAAGAAGTTCACGCCTGTCAACAGAATGAACCAAAGCAGCTACCGGATATACATACTTGATTTTATTACTCTGAAGACGGCCTATAAAATGCCAGTTTATATCCTTAACATCTTCAAGTTCTTTAACCTTATCGCGAAGCACCTGAGGTCTGTTTTCAGCAAAATCTCTCTGACCGAAAGCATACATTTCACGGATTTTATCGCTAGTAACAGTCTTCGAAACAGCAATCAGCTTTACTGAGCCGGTTCCCCTGCCTGCTTTTTCAGAAACAGCTTTAACAGTATCAGAAACCTTATCAAAATTTTCTCTTAATGACATTTTAGTGCCTATTCTGGAATGATTCCGCCCTTGTGCGCATACGAAGCAGATTTACAGTAACAGGTGATATTGGCATGCGTTCCATTGAAGAAGCGTCATGTTCAACTACCAGAGAATCTGTTTCGGTGTTATTCATCCAACGCTGCAGATTCCCACCAATGCAAGAGCCTACTATATGCAGTTTAAGGCTCTTTCCTGAGAACACACCACGGAAGCTGATTGGTGCATCAGCCTGCTTCTTGGATTCTGCAGTATAAACCCCAGCGCCCGGCTTATAGATAACGGCTCTGATTAACCATTCACGAGCTGCTTCAACAAAGTCTGGTTCCGGATTGTTCTTCTTGATTACTTCTTCCAGGTCTACAGTAGAAATAGCTGTTCCTTCTGCAGCAACAAGGAAAAGATTAAGGTTAGAGTCGATATTTGTCGGACCTGTAATGAAGATGTGACCAGGTGTAGCAATAATCAAATCAGAGCCAATATCGCCTCTGATGAACACTGAACGTTCAGAGAAAATCATTCTGGCGCCCTGAAGATTAGAAGCGCTGATGTTATTGAAGCCCTGATACTTAGTATCGCTTGAAAGAACAACGAACTTTTCATCCTTCAGCTCATCCTGTTCATACTTAGAAGAGTTCGGAGTCAGGTAGCTGTCAGAATACAGAGTGCTAACACCAGGATGGTAGTCGATATTGATAGCATTGCCATTCAGATAGCCTTTTCCGTCAGCATCAATATAAATGCCACGTTCCTTGCACATCTTGCGCATATGCTCCAGATTCGGAGTCCAGGCAGGAATAAAGGATGAATATCTAATAGCATCGCGATCAACAAAGAATCTGGTATAGTTTCTCTGTTCTACCCCACCACCAGTATGCTGAACTCTTGGACTTGAATACATCTTTCTCACAGAATTTTCTTCTTTGAGAACAGGGGTTGTTCCTGGTCTGTGATAGAAATACAATGCAGACTGTGCAGGTGCATTGAATTCATGGCTGTCAACAACGACTGGAACGCCGCAATACAGCGGCCCCTTGCAGGGTGAATTACCATTTCTGACGAAGAATCTGCTATAGTTTTCAATAATATTGTTAGGAGTCTTGAATGGTGACTTGCCGTTTGGTTCAAACATCTTAACAAGCAAACCAGGTTCAATAATCTTTCCACGATGAGTAATCTTACCGGAATCAAAGTATTCGGCATTCAGTTTATAGAATTCATTGAATGAACCGCAAGCCTGAACATATGGCTGCAAAGGATTTCCGTAGTAATATTCATCAAGACTCTGGAAAACACCAAACAGCTTTGCAAGGTCATAAAGCTGAATGATAGCTGCAGTAGAATAACAGTGAGAACCGCAGCGGCCTTCAGCAATAACCTGATACTGCTGCCCTTCGTTAATCAAGGTAGTCTTTTCATCATCTTCGATATTCATTTTTCTTACTGAAGTGATTCTGAAGGTTGCCTTTGTCTTAACGCCGTATTGAATCCACTGGTCCATCGGCAAGCGGTCTTCAAAGAAAAGGGAAGTAAGAACTTCAGGGTCTACAGGTCTGTCCGAAGCTCTTACGGCATCACGCATTTTTGCTACAGCATAGTTGATGCCCGATTCAGAAGCCAACCTGGCCTGATACTTTTCACTGCGAAGAATACCAAGGTCTCTATCTGCATGATAAACCTTTATCAACAAAGCGCCTATGAGCAGAATAGTAAAAATTACCATTACAAGAACTGGAATCAGGGATTTTTTTTCTGTGGTTATACTAGGCATATTACTGATTCCTCAAATTGATTATTCTTGAAAACTCTTTTGTTTCTGTTTCGCCGGTCTTGGAATTTGTATTCTGTGCCTTAAAAGTTAACAGAAGCTGAGAGCTTGAAATGCGTTCAAAATGCCCGTCCTTACAGGAAGCAACCAGTGGGTTGGAAAATCTTCCAAAATGCTTTGTAGTAGCTCGACCATCCTTCATGACATAGCTGAAGCTATCGTCTGTAAACACAAAGCCTTCAAGGTCCTTCCCTACTTCAAGCTGGGAGGGATCTACAGGAGAATAATAGAAGCATTCCTTGGATTCGCCTACGAACGGTGAATCAAGATAAATTGAATTGGAAATTTCATTGCAGACTTCATCAAGCATTTCGTTGATGTCATAAACCCATTCGTACTTCTGCTGGGCTTTGCGAACGTCTGAAGAATTTACAAAGAAGAAAAACAATGAAGAACCGCCTGCAATTGATAAAAAGACGGTGAAAAGAATAACTTCCCAAACACTGAGGCCTGACTTTTTTCTCATGGTCTTGTCCTCGCCTTCAGATATTCAAGGGTAAGAGTTTTGCTGAATGGATAACTGCCCCATTTAACCTGACTTCTGACAAGAAGACAGTCCGGGCAATCCTTCTGTGGCACGGCTTCGATTTTGCCTGTCAAGCCTATATCTTCGTAACCTGCTAATGGCTTGAAGTTTTCGGTATAGCCACTAGGTTCGAAAGACCTTTCCAAAGCACCTTCCATGAGATTTTCAAGAGCAACAGATGCTTTCAGGTGCGTATCAGATTCAACCAAAGGTATAGCCTTTATGGACCAAAGTTGTACAAAAGGCCATAAAAAGAAAGTTGCTATACCAACATAAATTAACTTTTCAAAAAGCGTCCTACCATTCGCGGCCACGTTTAAACCCCTATCAATTCAAAGAAGCGTATTCCTTTAACTCCTGGATAAACTTTTCGGCCATAACGATCTTGTCTTCATCCTTAGTGACCTGAACGTATTTTTTCCAGGTTTTAATCGCTTCGGTATTCATACCCATACGTTCATATATTACAGCCATATTATACAACGCTTTGTCAAGAAATGGGTCTTGTTTTAGTGAAGCTTTGTAAACATCGATTGCTTCGTCGTAACATCGCTCCATATCAAGGAGACAGGCAAGGTTATACAAAGCCTGGGTATTGCGGGGGTAAAGATTTAAAATATTTCTATAGCTGCTCATCGCACCGCTGATATCGCCTGCATTGAACTTTTCATAGGCTTCTGTGAGTCTGTTATTCAAATCAGAATGTACAACAGGAATAATTCTAGATTTTCTTGTTGAGGAAGATTTTACACCTGCAGCAGAAGCATACTGTTCGTAGTAGTGCTTAACCTTGCGGACATAGTTCTTTGTTTCGCGGAACGGTGGAATGCCATTGTATTTGTCAACGTTGCCAGGACCGGCATTGTAGGCTGCCAGAACATGGTCTACGCTGCCGTTATAACGCTTCAGCATCATTCTGAGATAATTAGTTCCGCCAAGAATATTGTCGCGGGCGTTGAAAGGATCACGGCAGCCAACTGTTTTGGCAGTTGCTGGCATAAGCTGCATCAAGCCCTGGGCACCCTTATTTGACATAACATCCGGGTCAAAGTCTGATTCGACCTTGATAACGGACTTAATCAGGTATGGGTCAACACCATAGGTGCTTGCTGCTTCATTAATGTACTCGCTGTAAGATTCGTCACTAGGAAGCAGAAACTTCTGAGAAGAACTGGTGGAAGTAATGCTGCTGATACTGTTAGAGCCTGAATCCAGGCCTTCAGTTTCTTTTTTGCTTGTGACAACAATCTTGTATTTTTTGTTAGGAGGACTGTCT
>JAZUDR010000259.1:0-3915 GCA_045639725.1 Candidatus Avigastranaerophilus sp.
GTGGCTAACTCCTTCTTTACTTCTTCCAAGTGTGTCTTCCTAGCATGGGGAGAAAACTATCCGGATGCTTTGTGTGCAGGCCCATTGGCCTACCAAATGAATGCCCCGGTAGTACTGGTGAGCGAAGGAACCGCAGCTGCAGTTCCGGAACAGGTAACCTTCGTAAAGAAGGGGGCACGCATTATTGCAATTGGCGGTCCTGGCAACTCCCTTAAAAAACAGCTGACAGATAAAGCCATTCACGCCATTAAAAACGACACAATATCTGTATTTGTAGGAGCATAAAGAATTAAGACCCTGCCTCATGGCAGGGCCTTTTTTTGCGTTTTTCAAAATTTTTATGAAAGTATGTTTCGGCATTTTGACTACAACAAAATTCAAATTTTGTCCAAACTATATATTGTGGAATGATTCTCTGTGAAAAGCCGCCAAAACACAAGAGGTGTAACCCAAGTATTAAACCCGTTCATTTTGACGAACGGTTTTTGTTCATTTTTTGGACATAACATCCCGAAAAACTTAGTAGTTATGCGAATGGAAGATTGTACGCACGTGCGTATAATTAACTATACGTATATTGTGCTTACTCTGCACAGTTTTAGGCTTTTATACCTATTTGATTTTTTCTACTAAGGGGAGGTCTATATATGAATAGACGAATGAGAAGAATCGGAAGCCTTTTAATTTGCTTCGCTCTGATTCTTGGCATTTCTCTCACTGCAGTCTCCAAAGACTTTAGTATCTTTGATGTTGCAGCAGAGACTGCACCGGATGCCACTGCAGAAGTTGAAGTAGTAGTAAATTCTGATCCTGACTATTATCATGACAAGATTGTCTGCAAGAATTATGACAGTAGTGCCACAGTTTGGGAATTGGATATTACTAGAAACTACGACTTCTCTTTGAAAGATGGCTTATTGACCATTTATTATGATTTGAAGCCAAATGACATTTCTTACACTGATTTTGATAAGTTGACTGAAATTGCCAAGACCAAGAAGGGTGACGAAAAAGCAGCTTTATTACGTTATATTGAAGACTGTGAAGCTAATGAAGTGCCTGTCACTGCTGTAGTTATTGGCGATGGCGTAACTACTATTAAGTCAAAAGATGGATTCCGTGGTTGGAATAACCTTTCCACTGTTTCTGTGGCAAAGACTTTAGAAAATATTGGTTCTGGAGTTTTTGATGCGCCTTTGCTTAAGGTTGCTGGTTATACAGATAACTGCAATATCCGTATGTATTGGGACAAGAACATCCCTGACGTGGCATTTAAAGATTGTACCTCTTTAGAAAAGGTATTTATTCCAGATGCTGTTAAAACCATTGGTAGAGAAGCATTTGCTGGTTGTTCCAGTTTGAATGAAGTGGTTCTTCCAGAAAAGCTGGAAACCGTTTATGCTTCTGCTTTTGAAAATTGTGAGAAGTTGACTTCTATTGAATTCCCAGCTTCCACCAAGAGCATTGACAAGGACTCTTTCAAGAACACCGGTTTGACGGATGTTTACTTCAAGTGCCCAGGTTCTGTTCGTATTGACAAAACAGCATTTACAGATACAAAGGCCGAAGTAGATGATGGCGTAGTAAACGGTAAGGTTTATTATGGCGTAACCGGCTGGGATATTGAAAAATTGAACAAACAGACCGTGTTTAACGGTGGTTATCATTGGACGTGGTCCACTTATGACCCAAGTGATTTGATTTCTATTTCTGTAACTAATAGTAAGAGATATTACTTTACTGGCGACAATTTGGATTTGAAAGCAATTACTGTAACTGCTAAATATGGTTCTGGTCGTACGGAAACTATCCCTGTTATTGACAGTAAGGGCAACTTGAACCCAGCTGTAGAACTTTCTGTTATGACTCCAAAAATTATTGAAGATCCAGAACATAAAGTTCCTTTGCTGAAGGCAGAAAAGAAGGAAATTTCTGTAACTTATAAGAACAAGTCTGAAGTCATTACCATTTATGTTCATGATGAAGACTGGTCTGATGTTACTGCAAAGTGCACCCTTCCAGAATCTAAGCATCCGTATGCTGCAAATATTACTGATTCTCAGACCTTGACGGTTCCAAATGCTAGAGCATTGAAGGTTACCTTCTCTGATAATACAGAAGTAGAATATAAGCCAGATGAAATTGAACTGAAAGATGCCAATAACAATCCAGTAGAAAGTGTTGATGGAAAAGAAAACCATCAGATGTGCTTCACCGGAACTGAATTGGCTGGTAAGACCGTATATGTTCCAGGTAACGTATTGAAGATTAAACTTACCTCCGATGTAGACGATGAATACTATGGTTATTCCATTGCAAAAGTAGAAGCAGCTACCTTCAAGCACATTCCTGGCGACACTGACAACAAGGAAGCCACTTGTACCGAAGATGGTTATAAGGGCGAAGTTAAGTGTACCATTTGTGATGAAACCATTTCTGCAGGCGAAACCCTTCCTGCACTTGGACACTCCTATAAGGATGGCGTTTGCGAAAGATGTGGCGCCGACTCTCTCTTTGGTGACTCCGACATTGTTCGTCTCTATGGCGACAACAGATTTGACACTGCATTTGCAATTGCAGACCAGATGAAGTATAGACTGGGCGTTGAAAAGTTTGATGCAATTATTGTTGCTTATTCCCAGAACTTCCCAGATTCTATTTCCGCTTCTTACCTTGCAGTAGAAAAGAATGCTCCAATTATTGTTGTAGATTCTAAGAACAATCCTGGCACCGTTGAAGCATGCAAAGCATATGTAGAAAACAACCTTGCAAAGGGCGGTACGCTCTATATTCTTGGTGGCAGCGATGTAATGTCCAACGACTTTGTTTCTACCATGAGTCTTTGGGCTAAGAAGAATGATGTTACCCTTACACAGTTTGCTGGTAACAACCGCTTTGACACCAACCAGATGATTTTGGACGAAGCCGGTACACCAAAGGATGAAGTTATCATTTGCACCGGTGAAGACTTTGCTGATGCTCTCACTGTTTCTGCAAGTGGCAAACCAATTCTTCTTGTAAATACTGGTTATGACGTAGTGGAAGCAGACGTGGAAGCTTACATTAAAGCCAACCTAGCTAAGAACGCAAAAATCTACATTATTGGTGGTACAGAAGCAGTTTCTCAGGAATTCCAGGACAAACTTGCTAATGCTGGTTACACCGCTATTACACGTGTTGGCGGCGCATCTAGATTTGATACTTCTATGATGGTTTCCAAGTTCTTCTTTGGCGATGTAGCGGAACTGAAAACCATTGCTTGTGCTTGGTCTGAAGACTTTACAGACGCACTTTGTGCAGGTCCATTAGCCAACAAGCTTGGTGCACCACTTCTTCTGATTAACGAAGGTTCTCAGGCTGACGTAACCAAGGCCGGCTTCCCAGCAAAAGAAGCTCGGGTAATTGCTTTCGGTGGTCCAGGTTCTGATAAGAGCCAGCTGACTGACAAGACCGTAAATTATCTTCGTGCAGGAGAAATCTGCGAATTGAAGTATCAGGCAACTATCAAGACCGAAGAAACCAAGGTTGAAGATACAGAGAAGAAAGCAGAAGAAACTGCTAAAACAGAAGATACTTCTAAAACCGAAGAACCTACAGTTCCTTCCGAAGAAGATGCAACTAACGTTGTAGACCCTGAATAAGCAGTAGAAAAATTTGAGAAGGCTCTCCCATTTGGGAGAGCCTTTTTATGTTATAATGCATGTAGTTTTATTTGGAGGCAAAGACATGAAATTTGTAATTCAAAGAGTAACAGAAGCATCTGTTACGGTAGATGATTCTGTTATTGGATCCATTGGGAAAGGCTTCCTGGTCCTGATTGGAATAGAGGATGCCGACACCAAGGAAATTGCAGATAAGATGATTCATAAGATGGTAGGTCTTAGAATCTTTGATGATGCAGAAGGGAAGACGAAC
>JAZUDR010000260.1:0-18300 GCA_045639725.1 Candidatus Avigastranaerophilus sp.
ACGTATAAAAGCTTCTTCCAGAGAGCTTTCCAACGGAATCAAGGCCTGAACCCTTATTCCTGCCTTAACAAGCAATTCATTAATCTGGGAAACAGTTCCATTTTCTGCTTCTATATTTAGACCTCTAGCAGAAAGTGTCACCGTCTTTACCATATTCTTCATGGCTTCCAAAGCCATTCTAGTCTGTTCAATCTGTTCGTCAGCAACCCTTATTTCAAAACGTTCCTGTTTATTGGAAAGAATATCAGCAACATAGCCTTCTTTTATCGTGCAACCTTTGTTGATAATGACAACATAGTTACAAAGCTTCTGGACCTCATCCAACAAATGGCTGGAAAGGAAAATAGAAGTTTTTTCCTTTTCATGGATATTCAGCAGAATATCTCTCATCTGAACACGGCCAACAGGGTCCATACCACTGGTTGGTTCGTCAAGTATCAAGAGTTCTGGCTTATGCAAAAGTCCGAAAGCAACTCCCAAACGCTGCTTCATGCCAGAGGAAAAGGTTCCAAACTTTTGATTAGTAGCTTCTTTCAGTCCAACCATATCAATTACTTCATGCACTCTTGAATCTGCAACTGGAACATATAAAGAACCAAACCAATGAAGATTTTCAAAAGCAGTCATAGTATCGATAAAGCTTGGATTTTCAACGACAGCGCCTATCTTTTCAAGGGCGGCCGTTCTGTCTTCTGGGATTTTATGCCCCATAAGCTCAATCTTATCCTTTGGCGCAGGAAGCAAACCAAGCAACATTCTCAGGGTAGTTGTCTTCCCTGCCCCATTCGGACCAAGAAAGCCAGCTATAGCATTCATCGGAACAGTAAAAGTAAGGTCATTCAAGATTTTACTTTTACCAAAGGATTTATTTAAAGCAGTAACTTTTATTGCATCAGTGTTCTGATTCATTCGTTACAGGCTCCTGATCATATAATTCATGATATAATTCAATGCCTAAGACCTTAATAATAATAGCTATAGGCACAGCAAGCAGCATTCCTACTATACCGGCAAGACTACCAGCAACAGTAAGGGCAAGCATTATAGATAACGGGTGAAGTCCAGCATTTTCCCCAACAATATATGGCTGCATATACCAGCAATCAATAAACTGAACAACGCTAACGGTTACGATAACCCCAATCCACAACCAGGCTCCTGCTTCAATCTGGGTAATAGCAGCAAAGAAAGCCAATATCAGAGAAAAGAAACCACCAAGGTATGGTATGAAATTAGCGATTCCAGAGATTGGACCTAAGAATAGTGCTGCTTTCAGACCAGACATAGCAAAACCAATGGTCATAAGTATTGCAAATACAATATTTTCAATACACTGGCCGCGAAGCATATCACCTAACTGTTTATCTATTTTATTAAGTATCCCAAGCGTACGTTCTCTATAATCATAGGGAATAAGCTTTTTGCCATAGCTAAAGATATCATCCATATCCAATAGAATATAGAAAACCAGCATCGGAATAAAAAACAGGTTAAAAACTCCCGAAAAAGTATTGCCTAAAAAACCCCAGATCATTCCTGGTGCTTGTATTAAGCCATCCTTTACTACAACAACGCCGTCTGCCAGGTATTCCTGGAACTTTGTATTCTGAAGAATTTCAGTCCAGTTTTCCTTGTAATCAGGAAACCATTGCTTCAGTTTTTCTTTGAAACTAGTTTCATAACCCTTATACTTCTCGTTCAGCGTTGTTTTGCTTAGTGATTCAAGCTTTGTACCCATTTCCTTCGCCTGTGCAACCATGGAGCCGACAAACGGAACAACAAAAATAATGCCTAAACACAAAGTAACAATAAAAATTATAGAAACCGCCCAACCGCGTGTTATGGTCTTTTCTTTATAAATCTTTCTTTTCGTAAGCCATCTGACAGCCGGATTAATAACGTATGCAATAACCAAGGCTACCAAAAATGGCGCAACTATATGTCGTAGGAAATAAACAAGAACGACCGCCAAAACAAAACAGATTAGAATAAGTATGTTTTTGGTCGTATTGGAAAAGTTTCTTATAGACATTGATTTAACCTCTAGCAGCAAGCTTTCCTGTATTTTTCTTTATAATAAGGTCAATTTCGCCTCGGCTCATATTCAATTCAGACGCAATCTGTGGTGTAGAAATCCCTTGTTCATATAATTCCATTATAGATTTAACAACAAGTTCTTTCCCTTCCGGTAAATAATGAGTTTTTGGAGATAATGGCTTAACATTGTGAGGCATCTTTGGGGAAAATTGCAAAATATTATCCCCATTTATCACTTCTGTCTTTCCAACATTGTTGTTAGAATTCCTGGTATTATCAATTTTAATTGCTTCTGTAGCAATTTCAGAGAAACCAGTATCTAATACGCTAAGTTGCTTAGCAATTTCATTAGTAACCTTTTCAGACACACTTTTTCTGACAACATCCAATTCGTGCTTCAGACCTGTTACGTCATTTCTTAAATCAGCAATTTCCTGACTGCCGATAGAATTAACCGTTTTTTCTGGAGCAGATGCTGCTTCAATGGATTTTTCCAATTCATTGATGTGGTCATTTATGAAACCGACACGTCTATCCAGCTTTTGAAGCTCCATTTCAAAGTTATTAAGAGTTTCACTATCGATGGATGAAGCCAGGCCAGGTGCTATAATCTGGTTCCCAACATTCAGGTTTCGTTCCTTAAGTATCTCTGTTCCCTTATCAATAGCAGCAATCAACTGGTCAGCATAAAGACATTTTTTGTCAGCATGAACCAAAAGTTCGCGCATTGTTTCACACTTTTCTTCCATGGTCTTCAGGTTCTGGTTTACAACAAGGTCCATTTCTTCAGACATATGCTTAAAACTGAGTTCCAAATCCTCAAGATTCTTCTGAAGGGCCTGAATACGATGTTTGTCTTTATGCTTTCTAATACATATAGCAATAATAACACCCAACAAAGCCAGTATTGTTCCCATGCTTAGCCATAATTGCCAGATTTCCATCGTTGCCTACCTGAATATTTTATATATATTTGAGAATATTGTTTGATAATGGTACCATATATATATGTCAAATTTCAAAAAGTTATGTGGAATATTTTTTAGCATTTTATTTTTGTGGCTAGCACTGCGCAAAATAGACTTTCAAGCTATACCGTCAGTTCTGTCTACAATAAATATGACATTCTGGGGTTTAATGATATTGTCATATACTATTGAAATGCTGACCAGAGCTCATCGATGGCTTATTATACAGCCTAACGGAAAGATAACATTTAAACACTCTATAAACGGTCTGATTTTGACATATCTTTTTAACAATATACTTCCCGCAAGAGCTGGTGAATTATTCCGACCATACTACTTTTCCCAGAAAGATCTGGCAACCTCCGGCGAAACCCTTGGAGCTGTTGTGTTGGAAAGATTTTTTGACGGAGTAATGGTGCTGGGTCTCATTCTTATTTCTTTTCAGCAGTTCAGCAATAATGAAATGCTTCAGAAAGCCAGTATTATCACAGCTATTTTTTATGGAATAGTATTTATAGGCATTTTACTAGCCATTTTCAAAAAAGAAATGTTTGAAAAAACAATAAAGTGGTGCCTGTCGTTCCTCCCCCAAAAAGCCAATGACTTCCTCTACAACATAGCAATGAAATTCATTGAAGGTCTTTCAACTATCAAAGACCTTAAGAGACTTATCAAAATATTGCTGTCATCTGTTGTCTGTTGGGCTAGCTCAGTTCTAACAACCTGGCTCTGCTTCAAAGCCTTTGGTTTTGAGGAAAGCTTTATCACTGCTTCCTTTGTTTTAACCGTACTTTCCATTTCTTCCATGATTCCTGCAAGCCCAGGAACCTTAGGGGTATATGAATATTTCTGTATTTTCCTTATAAGCAATATTCTCGGTCATACCCCAGAAGAAGGAGCTGCTTTCTCCATAATTCTCCATGGCCTGCAATATTTTTATACACTCATAGTAGGCCTCATAATTGCTCTAATAGAGGGCGTCAAGTTCACACCCCATATTAATTCATAATTCATAATGCATAATTGAATGTGTTGTTTTGGTGCTGTTTGGCGGTTGTTTGGCAGACTAACCTAATTGAAAATTGAGAATTGAGAATGGAGAATGAAGAATGAAGAATGAATAGTTTTGTTTTAACTGCTTTATCCACTTCTCTGCAAAGAACCGAAACTTGGCAGAAATTAACTAAAAGCAGCAGAAAACAAATACAAATAATTCTCAATTTTCCATTCTCAATTCTCAATTAGAAATGGCAGAGAGTCGGTTGAAGCAGTAGAAACTAAAAGAAATAATTATGAATTATGCATTATGAATTATGAATTAAATATTGAACTGGGCTTTATACTCGCTATATATAAAACACATGAATTTTGGCAGTGAGTCGGTTGAAGCAGCAGAAATTAAAACAAAAAATTGTGAATTGTGAATTTAATTTCACCCTAAGAGGGTTAGATAAAAATGCCGATACCTCATATAGGCATTAGGAGGCAGGCATGAATTATCTAAAAAACAAACAACAAAACAAATCCAAAACCCAGCTTGGCTTATTCCTGTTCTTTTTAAGCGGCTTATTTATATTGCAGATAGTATTTGCCTTTACTATCCACGGCGATATAGGTCCGCGCACAGACATTATTCCTGGAATCGAAAAGCCAGCTTCCCCAGTACTTATTGGTAAAGTAGACAGTCTCGTGGACAAGAATTCCTTCAAGGTTTCAAGAGTAGCTCCAGAAGGCGCTCTCGCTCCAGTTTCTCGAGATTTTATAAATAACGAAGTTAAGGTTGCTGCTCGTATTGACACACAGACAACTGCTATGCTTGAAGAAGAAAACAATACTCTTCACAGCACAGACATAGATAGATTTGCAGAATATCGCATCCAGAAAGGCGACACTCTGCAGAAGATTTCCCGCAAGCTTTACGGAAATGGCAATATGGTTCAGCCAATTGTTAGAATCAATAGAATCACTAACGAACGTTCATTAAAACTTGGCTCAACTCTTAAAGTTCCACGTTCCGGTCTCGTTGCTTCAATTAAAATCGCAGATTAATAAAAATTAGGAAGTCCTTTATGCTATCACGTCTATTAAAACCTCTGAACATAGTATGTATCCTTTGTTACATGCTGTTCATGGGCTTCGCATTCAATTCTAAAATAGTTGATGCCTTGGTTCTTTATGTCACAGAAGAAAATGGCAAGCCTGTTTATGTAACAAAGAAAAAACAGTATGCAGCCATTGTTGGACAAGATGACAAAAAGAATAAACCACTGATAGCAATTAGGTATAACACTAAGAAACACGGTTCTGAAATTGAAGCAGATGAAGATTCCAGCTTAAGTGGCCTGGAAGACAACGACGGCAAAGAACTGGAAGATTGTGAAGGTAAAGATACCGAAACATCTCTGCTTGAAGAGGAAGAAGAAGAAAATACTCCCACTAATGCCAAAGCCTCAGAAAAAACTACTTCTGATGAAGACGTTCTTACACTCGAAAGCAGTGTAACAAAAGCTTCTGAAGCAGCAAAAGCCGTTGAAGAAACCACTAAGGCCAAGAAATCTGCCGCAAAACAGAAAGCGGATAATCCATTAGACAAAATAAAAGAAGTTACTATTCAAAAGGCTTCTGCCGCCAAGGATGAAAGCACTCCTGCATCCGCAAGAGCTTATATTGACGCTATAGCCAAGATGCCTTGGGAATACGCCGAACTTCTTGATAGATATATAGTTCAGTATGATCCTGAAACCTATATTGTATTAACAATCAGACCCACTTACCAGAAAATGATGGACAACATTCTGGCTAAGTATAATACAAGAATCGCTGCCGGTATTCTTGAAGACCCGTTCACAGGAGAAATACTAGCCCTTTCTTCAAGCCATAAGAACAAGGTTCTTGATATTGAAAGTGAAAGTTATAAAACCGACAACTGGTGCTTCAAATCAACCTTCCCAATAGCTTCAATCATGAAAATCATTACAGCGTCAGCTGGTATTGATACAGGTAAGATTACTTCTAACAGCAATTTCCTCGCATATAAGAAATCTTATATGAAGGTTTGGAAAGCTTTTGCAAGCTCCCACAATGGTGTTTTCGGTTCCGTTGCCAAAAAAGCAGGTAGAGAAACAGTTAAGAAATATGCTGAAGCCTACGGTTTCAACAAGAACTTCTTCTTCGACCTGCCCGTTGGAAAATCCGTTATGGAACTTTCAACCAACAAAGTAAAGATGGGTCAGGATGCAGCAGGTCTTAACAGAGATTTTCTAGTAAGCCCAATGCATGTTGCAAGCATCGTTTCTACTGTATTGAACCGTGGTAAGACACTTAAGCCATTCTTGGTCGACTATGTTGTAAGAAAAGGAAAGGTTGTTTTTAAACGCAGACCATTCCAGCTTGCGCAGCCAATAAAGGAAACCACTGCTCGTGAAATTTACAAAATGATGTATGCCACAACCGCTGTTGGAACAGGCAAAAAAGGCTTTGGCGGCTATAAGAAATGCCCAGACCTTGCAAAAATCTGCGGTGGTAAAACAGGCACTCTCACAGGCGCTTCACCAAATTACTTATTCACATGGTTTGGTGGTTTCACTAAGGCTATGGGCCGTGACGTCTGCATTGTTACACTTTCTGGTCAGAAAGACCACAGTGGAACAAAAGCAGCATCTATCGCCGGCCAGGTTGCCTATGAACTCTACATGAAACGTCATAGCAACGATGAAGAAACCAAGACTGTTGCCTCAGCTAAATAAACAACCACTTTTGGCTTTTGGCTGTTAGCTTTTAGCCGAGAAAGACAATCTCTCGGCCAAGAGCCAAGAGCTAAAAACATATTGGAACAAACTTTTTACTTACCCTTTATGAAATTATAAGCCGGTTGCTTTAAGTAATTCTTTTCTTTCTTCGTCTGTTAGTGGTCGAAGTTTTCCCGATTGCAGGTCGCCAAGCTTTATTGGACCAAAAGAAACACGGTGCAAACGGATTACCTTGCGTTCAAAAAACTCGAACATTCGCTTTACCTGTCGTTTGCGTCCTTCTTTTATTATTACAGAATAGCAGTTTGGCGCACCCAACTCTGTAATTTCACAAGGCGATGTCATTCCGTCTTCCAATTCAATGCCAGCAGCAAACTGCTCTAATTCAGCAGCTTTGAGACGATTGCCATCAATGCGGACAATATATTCCTTAGCAACCTTATATGAAGGATGCAAAAGTCTGTTAGTCAATTCCCCATAATCGGTAATCAGCAGAAGGCCTGTAGAGTCATAATCAAGACGGCCAACAGGATACAAACGCTTGCTCTTAGGCAGGAAATCAGCTATACAGCGTCGACCCTGCTCGTCATCAAGGCTTGTAATAACTAATTTGGGCTTGTGGAAAGCAAGAATAGTATATTCAGTATTTGTGGGAGGCTTCAGTTTTTTACCGTCTAAGGTTATTACAGGAAGCTTTTCTTCATCAATAATAAAGCCCTGCTCGGTAAGTTTCTTACCGTCAACAGCGATGCGCCCCTCTTCAATGTAGCGTTCTATACTTCTTCTGGAAGCAATGCCCCATGTGGCAAGAAGCTTCTGAATTCTTACCATTGGCATCTTAAAATGAATTCCATGTAACGACCGATTTCTGGATCTTCCTTATAGGTGCCACGTTCAAAGAATGGCTGGCCATTTATGCCGGTGTCATTGTCTTCATAGGTTTCGCGTGTAAAAATCTTTCTTCTATCAAAAGTTTTCTTAGAAGCAAATCTGTCAGCATCAAGATTTTCTAAGTCTGCTCCAATTTTGCTGATTTTTGGAGTTAAGGTTGTAAAAATCAAACCAGATTTTATGGTTTCGCCTCTAATAACAAAATTATCACCGAAATCTGTTTCAATAGAAGTTACATATGCCTGCTTCGGTTCAAGCTTATCTTTTTTCCATGGGAGAACTCCAGGCGCAGAAAGCTTCTGAAGAACCTTGAAATGTCTGAAAGCATCATTTTCTTCGGTTGAAACAGTCATAAGAATAGCAACCTTATCATCACCTGCGCCGCAGATTTCAAGATGCTTTGGATACCAGCCAGAACCGACAGTAAGTGTTAGCAGGGAATTAATTTCTGTATTAGGAGCAGAAAAAGTCAGCTTAACCTTATCGCCTTCATCTGTTGCCATTATATTGCCATAAGAAGCCTTTAATACGTCTACAGCACTGCATTCTACTTTATTATCTAGTGCGACTTCATCACTTTCAAGAAACTCAGCAGCTTCGACAGCATAGTCCGGTCTTGCAAAAGACGGTGAAGAAATAGCTAGCAATGAGGCAAGAACAAGCATGAAATAATTTCTTCTCATAATTTCCCTCTATTTGTTCATAAAATAGCAGACCACAATCAAGCAGCTGCAGGTAATTCGATAGTAACAAGGGTGCTCTTTTCCGGAACACTCTTAATACTTATTTCACCGCCTAGAGAATGCAAAAGCTTCTGAGCTACGGCAAGGCCTAGACCCAACGAACTCTTTCCTGCATTTCCAAAAGGCTTGAAAAGGTTCTTCTGCTGTTCCAGACTGATACCAGAACCATTGTCGAAGATTACCAGTTCAACCTTATCTGTTGTATTCGGCTTCAATCTTGTTACTACCTTTATTTCACCACCCTTGGCACCAAGACCAATAAGTGAGTTTATAAAAACGTTGGAAGCTATGGTAGAGAAAGCTTCAATATCAACATTAACCGGTGGAAGATTTTCAGGCAGATTCTTTGAAAGCTTCAGAGCCTTACCGATTTCCTTGTTGCCAGAAAGCAGTCTTGCAGTAACAACATGATTCTTGGCATTTCCAAAAATTTCTTTTTCAACAAGCTGATTGATAGGATATTTTCCAACCTTTGGAGCAAATTCAGAGAACTGTGTAATAAGGTTTCTGACATTGTGTTCCATTTTCTGGCCCTGAGCCTGAATGATTGGAAGAACCTTAGCTGCGTCGTCCTTCTTTGCCGCATAGGTCTTGATAGCATTAAGAGGTGCTGCAATATTGCTCTTAAGAATAGCATCACTGACAGCAGCCTGAACCACTGAAGCAGTTGCGCCGGCAGGAACATTACCCTGGGCTGGCATTGCAGAAACCTTCGCAAGAATGCTATTGAATTCATGTAATTCTCTGGCAAGAACGTCAACATTGGCAACATTTAGAGGTGCGCCAGTTGTAATCTGAAGCGGTGCGTTATTTATAGCGGCATCAGCAGCAGCTTCTTCTGCCTTGTATTTTTCTTCCAACTCCTTAGCCTTCTGGGAAGCAGCCATTGTCTTTTCGCTGGATTCTTCAGCCATTTTTGGCTTTTCATTTTCTTCGTCATCCTCGCGGCCACCAGCATCAACGGTTGTTCCAACAACTTCGCTGACTGTTGTGCGACCGGTAATAAGCTTATAAAGGGCTGAATCACGAAGTGAAAGCATACCATCTCTGATAGCCTGACGACGCATTTCTTCGGTTGTGGCGCCTCTTTCAATGAGTTCTCTGAACTTAGGAGTAATTTCGAGAACTTCATAAATACCTTGGCGTCCCTTCAAGCCTGTATTGTCACAGTCCGGACATCCTTTACCTTTCTTGAACATAAGATTTTCAAGATCATATTCATTATCGAGCTGCAATCTCTTAAGAAGCTTCTGGTCGATACCAAGTGTTTTAAGAAGGTCTGGTTCAGGTTTATATTCTTCGCCGCAGGATTTGCAGATACGCTTTACAAGACGTTGTGCCTGAACAATACGCAGTGATGATGACAAACTGAAGGGTTCAATACCCATATTCAACAGACGGGCAACAGTTGCCGGAGCGTCGTTTGTATGGAGAGTTGAAATAACCAAGTGACCTGTGAGAGCAGCCTTAATAGCGATACTTGCTGTTTCAAAGTCACGGATTTCCCCGAGCATGATAACGTCAGGGTCCTGACGCAGGAATGAACGCAATGCTGCAGAGAAGTCAAGGCCGATATCTGCATGGCACTGAACCTGATTGATACCCATAAGGTTATATTCAACCGGGTCTTCAGCAGTCATAATATTTTCTGTTGGCTTATTAAGCAGGAAGAGTGAAGAATAGAGGGTTGTGGTTTTACCGGAACCTGTTGGACCAGTAACGAGAACAATACCGTTAGGTGCCTGAACACCCCTCATAAACTTTTCAAGAACAAATGGTTCGAAACCAAGGTCCTTAAGGTCAACCTTCAAGTTACCCTGGTCACAAATACGCATAACTATTTTTTCGCCCCATACGCATGGGATACATGAAACGCGCAAGTCAACCTTGCGGTCCTGAATATTAAGCTTGATACGGCCGTCCTGAGGTCTTCTTGTTTCTGCAATATCAAGATTGGACATAACCTTGATGCGGCTAACAAGACCTGCATGGGCTGCTCTGGCAGGGGTCATGAACAACTTCATGGTACCATCCTGTCTGAATCTGATACGGAATTCACTTTCGTATATTTCAATGTGAATGTCTGATACATTCATCATTACAGCCTGAGTAAGAATCAGGTTAACAAGCTTGATAATCGGTGCGTCATTTTCATCCAGACTGCCAAGACCTTCGTCATCCTTATTAGCACTAGTTCCGTCAGTGCCGATAGAATCAGCCAAAGCGTCAACGTTTTCGCCGTAAAGGTTGTTTAAAGCGTTGACAATAGAAAGTTCGGAACTAACAACCGGTGCAACTCTCATGCCTGTAATCTGTTCGATATAGTCGATAGTCATGATGTCGGTCGGGTCAGTCATGGCAACAACCAGTTTACCCTTTTCATCCTTCTTAACAGGACAAATAATCTTATCCTGACAGAATTTTTCAGTTAATAGACTACCAACAACCGGGTCTACAAGGCTTTCGTCCAAGTCGATGAATGGAATATCAAACTGTTTGGACAAAGCAATAGAAATTTGTTTGTTTGAACAGATATTGTTTTTAACAAGATATGCACCTAAGCGAAGTTTTGCATCCTTTGCTTTTTGGAATGCGTCATCAAGTGCTTCCTGGGTACAAAAGTTGGATTCTACAAGAATTTCGCCCAAACGTTTGCGGCGACCTTTTTTGGCAGGTACTTTTGCACCTGTCAGTTGAGCTATTTTGGCGTCAAGCTGGTCTGCTAGAACCTTTGCTGGTTTTATTGCCATTGATGGATGCAAACCGGTAAGAATACTTGAATCATTCGGCGCAACAGTTCCAACAAGCAATTCCGGGCCATTGAGTTTTATCGGGATAACCTTACGGCTTTTAATAATCTTTACGTCTACAAGCTTGAATATTTCATTAGTAATTTGGCTTTCGTCAAGCTTTACAAAAGGAATATTAAGAATATCGGCTTCTTTTCTAGCCAAAACTTCCGGTGTTACCTTTGGAAGCATAGCAACTGCTTCAACAAAATCCAACGCCGTTTCTGATTTGCCCTGCAAATCGTTTAATTCCTCTTCAGTAGAGATTCCGTCTTCTACAAGCATTAGCTTAAGCTTATCTATGGCTTCGTCATAGATAGGAAAAGCAGGAAAAGATTGTTTAAAGACCGCTTGTTCCATAATTTAACACCCGATTATTTTTGTTGTTCTAGAAGAAATTGCTCTGCTATTTTAGCAAAAGACGGACGAAGATTCAACGTTAATGCTTTTTTAAAATGTTCAGCGGCTTGTTTCTTTGCTCGGCTCTTTGTTAGCATGCCTAATTGGAAATAAGCGTCTGCATAATCAGGATTAAGTTCGATTGCTTTGTTAAGCAGTTCCTTTGCCTTAGCAGTTTTCTTCATCTGAGCAAGCGTTAAAGCTGACCAATAATAAGCATCCGGATATGAGCTATTGATTTTGAGAGCTTCGTCAAAATGTCTCAAAGCATCTTCCCAGAGACAGTCTTCGAAATATTTTATACCGATATTTATACGGCTTGATGCGATATCAAGCTCGATAACGGCAACCTTTTTAAGTTCAGCAATAGCTTCTTCGTAGAATTCCTGATTCTTTAGGTTTTCGAAATTCATGTATTCCGGAGTTTTATCTTTATGGGCTCTTTTTACCATTTCGCAATAGCATTCAATGGCATTATACAGATCATGGTTGATTTCGTTGATAGAACCCATATAAAACCACGCAGCCAAAAGATTTGGATTCTTCTTAAGAATGCCCTTGAGTACACTCTTGGCCTCGGAATAAAAGCCTCTGAAGAAGAGGTTTTTGCCAAGATTCAGACCTATATCAAGATAATTCGGATGCTTGTTATATTCTTCTCTTATCTTATCAATAGTATCTTCCAGGGCTTCAATACGTATAGCAAGATGTTCAAGATTCTTTCTTGGGGTATCCCACATTGGCTTCAGTTCAGATGCTTTTCTGAAAAGTCTTTCAGCATCTTCCAGGTTGTTGGTATGCATACGGAGTACACCAAGATTATTTAGTATTCTTGGGTCTTCAGGCATACTGCGCATCGCTGTTCTGAAAGAAACCTCTGCTTCACTATACAGACCTCTGGCAAGATAAATATTACCAAGATTATTCAACATTTCAGCATCATCTGGATAAATCAGACGGGCACGCTTAAGTACCTGCTCGGCATTATCAAGCATCCCAAGTCTTCGATAGGTGTTTCCCAATAACATAAGAAGAGGTCTGGAATCAGGAATGATAGATTCTGCTACCTTCAGTTCTGTCAAAGCTTCGTTGAATTTTCCCTGACGCAAAAGTCTCTGAACCTTCGGACCAAGATGAGTTGAATTTTCAACATTCAGTTCTTCAGAAAGCTCTTGTATTTCCTTATCGAAATTTTCTTCAATAAAGTTAGTAATCTGACCAGCAACCTCGTCATTCTTTTTTACGGCTGCTTCAATGATGTAATCAATGTTTGGATAGTCAGGCGCAACATATTTTACCTGATAGAATTCCTTGAGTGCAGCAGAGTAGAAACCCGCTCTGAAGTAGTTTATACCACGGTCAAATATTTCTTCTGATTCTTTAGTCTTCATAATAATTATGGGTATTGCCTTGAATTTCTGTTAGTGATACAATAGCTATACCCTATTAATAGTTTACTTGTCAATGGGGAAAACGTACCCCTTAGGAGGGCTCTCATGGATTCCACAGTCGGAATCAAGATGAAGTTCTGCGAATCATTAGACCGTTTTGTTTCTATCAGAAGCTTTACACCGGAACAAAAGCAACAGCTTTTCAAGAATGTAAAGATTACTGACAAGAAGTCTTATAAGCGACTTATTATCAATGCTACTGTAGTCAATTACTTAGACGAAATAGCTCCATTGGTTTTCGGTAATAACGAATATCCACTGCTCGGTGAAATCATCGAACAGGAGCTCTACAATCTCTGCGTCAAAGTTAATCCTTCACTTGATATCAAGGAAGTAACCATTCAGGTTGACGAACAGGAAGCCGCTGGTTCTTCCATTCCAGTTATTGGCGCTGAAGGCGACAAATCAGCTTCTTCAGACCGTTTCCTAGGAATCGAAGATCACTTGCGCAAACGCATCATTGGCCAGGATGAAGCCGTAACAGCAGTTGCTCAGGCTATCCGTAAAGCCAAAGTCGGCTTAAAGAATCCAAAGAGACCTGTAGGTAGCTTTATTTTCGTAGGCCAGACAGGTGTTGGTAAAACCGAACTTGCTAAGGCACTCTGCGAATTCATGACTGGCAGCGAAAGCGATATCGTTCGCATCGACTGTTCAGAATATGCAATGAGCCACGAATATGCAAAGCTCATCGGTGCCCCTCCAGGCTATATCGGCCACAGTGAAGGCGGCTACCTCACAGAAGCTGTCAAGAACAAGCCAAATGGCGTTGTTGTATTCGACGAAATCGAAAAGGCTCACGAAAAGGTTCATAACCTGCTGCTCCAGCTCCTTGACGAAGGTATTCTTACCGACAGCAAGGGCGAAACAGTAAACTTCAGAGAAACAGTTATCATTCTCACCACCAACATCGGTGTTTCCGATATTACTGCTGAAGAAACCAAGCCAGGCTTCAGAATCGGCGGAGACGATACTCCAAAGAAAGAACCAGAAAAGCTTGATAACCTTTCTCACGAAAAGAAAGCCAAGATTACACGAAAGTCTCTCGAAAAGAACTTCCCACCAGAATTCTTGAACAGAATTGATGACGTAATCGTTTTCAGACAGCTCGACAAGAAAGACAATCTGCAGATTCTCAGCATCCTTCTCAAAGAAGTATCTGAAAGAATCGGTGCTCTCAACATGCACCTCAACTTCACCGACGAATTGAAGAACTGGCTCATCGATAAGGGCACAGACCTCAAATACGGTGCAAGACCACTGCGCAGAACAATTCAGAGATATATTGAAAATCCTCTTGCAGAACAGATTCTCAAGGGCGACTTCAATAAGGGTGACGACATCGTTGCAGAAGTTGGCAAAGACGAAGATGGCGATGAATGCACTGCTTTCAGAGTAGTTGGCAAAATCGAAATCAAGGAACAGGCTCCGGAAGCCCCAAAGGCCGAAGAACCAGCCAAAAAGCCAGCCCGCAAGAAGAAAAAAGAACCCACAAACCCCACTGAAAAAGAATAAAAGGGAATAAAAAAGCCGACTCGTTTGAGTCGGCTTTTTTTTATGCTACTGCAGACATTCCCAATGACATAATTGCTTCTGTAATTCAATAAGCAATTATTATTTCTTCTTCAATTGGACACTATGACTCTTTAGGAGTATAATTTAGTTAGGTGAGTAATATGATTCTGTATCATGGGTCTGAAAATATAATTGAAAAGCCGTTGTTTGGGTTTGGGAAAGCCTATAATGATTATGGGCTTGGTTTCTATTGCACTGATAGCATTGAAATGGCCAAAGAATGGGGTGCTGGCTTAAACAAGAATGGTTTTGCCAACAAATACGAAATCGACACATCAAATCTTAGAACCCTGCATTTAAACGATAAAAAATACAGTATACTGAACTGGTTAAGTATCTTACTACAGAACAGAACATTTGAAATAGCCGGTGGATTAGCTTTTGAAGCACGGGAATACCTGATTAGATATTTCAATGTAGACATTAAGAAATATGACATAATCTGTGGCTATAGGGCTGACGATAGCTATTTTTCCTTTGCCCAGGATTTTATTAACGGTGCAATTTCCTATAGACAGTTAAATAATGCCATGCATCTTGGCAAATTAGGAATCCAATATGTGCTTAAAAGCAAAAAGGCTTTTTCCCAGATACAATTTATCGGTTATGAAATTGCAGAAAGCAGCGAATGGTATACCAAACGCATGAATCGTGATAAAGCAGCAAGAAGAGAATACTTTGATATAGAAAAAAACCGACGGCAGAAAGGCGATATATTCATCACCCAGATTTTAGACGAGGAAATAAAACCCAATGATACACGCCTACGATAAATCATACCTGGCAGCAGTTCAATGCAACATCGGCAGAATGCTTGATTTTGCTGTTTATGACTTAAAATATAATTTAGCAGATTTTTTCAATTTATTTATAGCCTCTGGTGTAGCCTCCAAAATCGAAACAGGTAATTGCAACTACCTGGTTGGCAAATCAGGTGTGGAATTAGCCTACGAAACGATTTACCACACAAGCAAAAAGTTAATCAGCACATTTCCTAGGTTCACCCAGAACAGAAGCCCTGAATACTGGTGCGGCTGGGCTATAGCTTATTATCAATGGCTAAAAGGAATTACCTTCAACGAAATAGTCCATTTTATTTCTATTTCTGATTTTCTCAAATTATATAATCCATATCACGAAATGCCTATTGAAAGCCTTGTTGAAGAATTAGACAAAATCTGTATAACCAATAAAACAGAAACAAACCTGAAAAAATACAGAATATTATCTGGCATGAGCCAAAGTCAGTTAGCAAAAGTTTCTGGCATACCAATACGCACTATTCAACAATACGAACAGCGTCAGAAAAATATTAATCACGCCAATTTCGAAACAATTCTAAAAATAAGCCAGGCACTCTGCTGCCCAAATTCTGCACTGCTAGAATTCTAACCCGAATACAAAATTTATAATTTCTAGAATCAAAAGACTTGAGATGACATTAAAAATTTGGTATTTGATAAAACAGAATTCTGTTTCTACAGAATAAAATTTAATACCTAATTACAACTAACAGACACAGCTTATGATAAATTTTGTTCGGCTTCCGACAATTGACGAGCACAAGAATATTTGTTATTATTTATTCAGAACAATTTGAATCAAATCGTTCTGAATAAAAATCTTACAGGTGTTTGTAATGTTTATTGGCAGAGAGAAAGAACTAAAAGCCTTAGAAGAAGAATATCAAGAATCCAAATTCCGTATGTCAATCATTTATGGCAGAAGGCGTATAGGCAAATCTACACTTATTGCTGAATTCATAAAGAATAAAAAAGCCATTTACTACACAGCCACTAAGGTAGGAAAACAGAGAAATCTAGAACTCTTTGCCAAGCAAATTATTGCAACCGTTGACCCTAACCTGAACAATGCTTCCTTCCCAACCCTGGAAGATTTATTTGATTTTTTCACATCAAAGCTAACAAGGGAACAATTAGTGCTAGTTATTGATGAATTACCTTTCTGGGCAGAAAAAGATGAAGGCTTATTATCTGTATTACAAAAATATATTGATAATAAATGGCTGAACAAGAATCTTTTTATCATTTTGTGCGGTTCATCATTAAGCTTTATGGAAAGCCAAATACTGAGTGAAAAAAGTCCTTTATTCGGAAGAAGAACATCTCAGATAAAACTGGACGCTTTTGATTATCTTGAGTCATCAAAGTTTGTTCCTGATTATTCAAACGAGGAAAAAGCCATATGCTATGGAATAACAGGAGGAGTAGCTAAGTATCTTTCCCTAATAAATACCAATCTAAGTCTTGATGAAAATATAAAAAAGTTATTCTTCAAAACAAGTGGCTACTTGTATGATGAAACAAGAAATCTACTAGCACAGGAGTTTTCAGAAACAACACTTGTTAATAACGTAATAGAACAAATAGCCTCGGGGCAAAACACAGTCAATACAATAGCAAATAAAATACACGAAAAAGAGCAGACTATCCTATATTCTCTTGACAAGCTCATTAATGTTGGATTAGTAGAAAAAAAACACTGTATTTTCGAAGAAAAGAACAAAAAGAAAACGCAATATGTCTTAAAAGACTATATGTTTAAATTCTGGTATGAGTTTGTATCTAAGGCTTGCAGTGTTATTGAAATGGGAGCCGGTGAAAGCTATTATGAGAAGGCTGTCAAAAATCAGCTCCATTCTTATATGGGAAAGATATTCGAAGATATGTGCAGATATTATGTCTTCAAGCACGGCATTGCTGGAGATTATAACAGTTTCATTACTCAAACAGGAATCTGGTGGGGAACAGAAACAATTACAGACGAAACTGGCAAAAAGGTTAATCAGTCGGCCGATATCGATATTGTTGCCGTTTCAACAATAGATAAAACCTTTGTAATTGGTGAATGCAAATTCAGAAAAGAAAAATTAGACAAAAGCACCTATGAAGCTCTTGTTAGAAGAGAAAAGGCCCTACCCACAAAATATAAATTAGAAAAATATTTATTGTTTTCACTAAGTGGCTTTACAGATTGGTTCAAAAAATCAAGCAATCCTCAGATTACATTATTAACCTTAGACGATTTATATAAATCATTTGGAAGCTTTAAGAGGGGACCGTGCCGGGCAATATAGTATTAGGATAAATAACTCAGTATAGAATATGTTTTAGATTCATTGATGGTCATTTCTATGATGTTACTATTGTTGATTACCATTAAACAAGAAAGGATATTATTATGAAAAGAATAGAACTACCAACTGTTGGAGAAATCCTTTCTGAAGAATTTTTGATTCCTTTTGGATTATCTGCATATAGAGTTGCAAATGATATAAATGTTCCAGTCTCTAGAATACAAGATATCCTTCACGATAGAAGAAAAATTACTCCTGATACTTCTTTGCGCTTAGCCAAGTATTTCGGTGTATCTGATAGATATTTTCTTGATATACAAGCAGAAATAGATGTTAGAAACCTAAAAAAAACTATAGAAGACGAAATAAATAAAATTGTTACCTACAAAGCTGCGTAATTGTAAAGCTCTCTTCAAGGTTTGTTGCTAAGATACGCAAATATCAGAAATTACGATATGACCGGCATATTCGTTGTTTATTGCAATAAGGTGGTTAATTGTATATAATTGCGAAAAATAAAGAGGTAGCGCTTATGTCTGATCAGAAATTTTATATTCCCGATGAAGAAGCCGGGAAGCTTAGTATAGTATTAATACAACCAGAT
>JAZUDR010000261.1:0-10132 GCA_045639725.1 Candidatus Avigastranaerophilus sp.
TACCGGTTATGTAAGCCAGTTTTATGACTTTATCAGCCATATATCCTTTGAACATGCCTCTTAAGAAGTTAATATATCTATCCTGAAGTTCTGTATTATGCTTTGCTTCTCGGAACAGACAGTCCCATTCATCAATGATAATAATAAACTGTCCATTGGTTACTTCATTTATTTTCCGAAGAACATCTGGAATGAAACAGTCATCATTGCTAATGATATCTGGATAGACCTTCCTGATATCATCAACAACACGTTTATTGATGTATTCGAGAACCTTTTCAGGCTCATTATTACCACGAGCTGAGCTTAAATGTTCCTGAAAATCAATAATTATCACGTTGTTCTTGTTAAGTTCTCTTTCAAAAGCAGGCAATGTTTCGGCCTTCAACCCTCTGAACAGTTCTCTGGAATCACATCCTTTACTGTAGTAAGCAACAAGCAGTTTTGTAGCCATTGACTTGCCAAAACGTCTTGCTCTGCTTATAGCAGCAAATTTTTGTTCTGTATTTAAAATAGAATTTACAAACTCAATCATCCCAGTTTTATCAACATAAATCTGAGAATTCAAAGCCTGTTTAAAGCCATCATTTGAAGGATTAAAATACATGCCCATTACCGTCACCTCAAAACCTAAAATACCATACATCGCAACAGTTAGCAAGAAAGCCTGAATTAAAGGAGCAAATGTGTTTCTTTTTAATCATTTTGGCTATGCGCGATATAAAACATACTTATTTTTTGATTATGCGCATTTTCCTGCTTTTTCAAACCGACACTTATACCGACATTTTCCCTCATTTTTTAGTTGCAATATAGGTATTGGTTATTTATTTCTTGTTGATAACAACAATCAATATTTCTGTTATAATGACAATATCGATTAGTAAAAAGGGAAATATTATGAAAAAAATTATTGCTATCAACGCAGGACCACGCGCAGGATGGAACACAGATCAATTAATAAAAGCTACTGCTAAAGGTGCCCAAAAAGCAGGATGCGAAATTGAATATATTGATCTGTTTAAAATTGAAAAATACACTGGATGTATTTCATGCTTTGGCTGTAAACAGAAAATTTCTTTTGGCAAATGCGTATGCCATGATGGATTATATAGTGTATTGGAAAAAATACGTTCCGCTGATGGGCTAATAATAGGTTCTCCTAACTACCTAGGAAATCTTACAGCAAGCTTCAGAGCTCTTTACGAAAGACTAGTTTTTCAATCACTAACTTATAATAAAGAAAATCCGTGCTGCAATAATCATAAAATACCTGTTGTTCTTATCATGACCAGCAATTGCGATGAAGAAATGTATGATTCTATCGGATACACTGCTTTATTAAAACAATACAAAGGAACACTTGAGACCTTTGTTGGCCCAACTCAAATTCTTTGCTGTGGTAATACACTTCAGGTCAATGATTATAGCAAGTATGACTGGACAATGTTCAATCCTGACGTTAAAAAGAAACATCATGATAATACATTCAAAGATTATCTAGATAAGGCTTATGAAATAGGAAAAAATCTGTAATTATCAGTTCTGGTCCTTCAATCTGAAGATATGGGTTATTGGTGAGCTTGGACAGCCGTTAGAGGTTTTTGTGCCGTTGAAATAATATTTACCATTTTTGTATTTGGTATTGCCTGTTCCGCGGCCTGTATCCCACCATTTGCCATTACCAGCGTAAACATTGTTGTGATGGTGATAACAGCAAATATCACCGACCTTCAGCTTACCTTCTTTTATAAGCTGTTTTGCGGTCTTATTGTGACATTCTATTATTTCGCAATACTTTGCTATAGTTTTCTTTGAACTTTCTTTCTTGTTGTTTTTGCAATAATGAACACCTTTTGGATTTCCCCAGAAACGTTCGTTGTTTTGGAAAGCACCGATGGCATTAAGTGCCCAGCAAATCATAATATTACAGTTTGAAGCTCTCATACCGGATTTAACCTGCTTGGGATAGGTTCTCTGAACCTGTGGTTCAGAGTTTTCCCAATGCCAGCCTTTGCCGGTATTGTAATCTTCTTTCAGTATGTCATGAATATTGTTCAAGGCTTTTTTGAAATTAGTCAGATTCACCTTGTCATAAAACTTTAATCTGTCGAATGTTTCTACTACATCAGAAGAATTGCTTTCATTGTTTTCTGGTTCTTTGTTAATGCTTTTGACTATGGCCGGTTCTTCCGATTTTGTTATGACATCTTTGAAACGTAGTATCTTTGCCACGTTACCGTTAGGGGAACCTATATTGCTGAGGATTTCTTTGTAATATGACTCGCCATCTTTTTGTGTAACTTCGCAACCTTCCTTGAAAGCATCAAACCACATGCCGTTACCAGCATAAGCATTTGTGTGCTGATAATCATAACAGCAGATGTCACCAGGCAATAACTTCCCTTCATTAATTAGTTCAACTGCTGTCTTATTTACTTCAATAATATTGAAATTTTCTTTAATGACCTTTTCTGTGTCTGTTCCTTCTCTAAACTTAAGAACACCACCGTCATTCGTGTGGAACTTTTCACCGTTTTTGAAAACTCCCATATCTGCTAATGCCCATACGATAAATAGAGGACCGTTACAAACATAATGGCCACTCTTTTTCTGTGCTTCAAAATTGGTTTTGTTATCACTGTTGGACCAATGCCATTTTAATTCTTTTGCATTGTCTTCCTTAATATAATCAGATAACTTCTTCATTGAGCTTATGAAGCTTGCAGATTGAGCACTCTGGCCATAGTTTGCAAGGAAAGTTGCTGAAGCTTCCGGATCTGCTTCTACCGTTGCAGCTGAAGCATCCTGGCCTTGAATATCTGAATTATTTTCTTCAACAGCTACTGATACTGCAGAACCGATTAGAGATACCTCTGCTGAGACTACAGCAGGTAACAGAATAAGAGACAAAGCAAGCAATTTGGTTGATTTCATACATCATTCCTCGTAATGGGTTTCATTAATTATACTTGTTTTTTCTTTAGTTTGTTTATAATTTTTTATTGCCTTTATGCACACTAAATTAATCTCATATTAACTTATGGCATATAAAGGCTGTCAGCAGCCAACGGCCAGAAGCGGGCCATTTTGCAACGGATAACAAGGATGAGGGCCGGATGGAGCAGGCCAAGCAGACCGATGAGCAGGCCATTTTTTAGCCTCGGTATTCGATGGCCTGTGGTTTCCTCCAAGAAACTTTGTGCTTTGCCATTTGATGGCTTCTGCTTTGCAAAAGTGGCCAACGGAGAAAATATCACATAAATTTAATACAATACATGAAAGCTGAAGCAGTTATCATAACAATCTGAATAATAAGGTTCATGGCTAGAGGTTTTGAGTTCGAGTAAAAAAAAGCCCTCCGAAGAGGGCTTTTTTTATTTGGTAACTACTCTTTCGTAGCGGGGTGAGTTCAGAACCTCCAGCATATACTGGTATGGGTTGCATTCCTGGCTCATCGCGGTTTTGAAGATTGTCGGAGAGCTACCGCTTACAAGAACAACTCCACGTTCGTCTTTTTCTACAGGACTTTGATCGCTCAAAGCATTTACCTGCCAGAAAACTATCTGTGGAAGCCTGTAGCCGTGTTTCTCGTAAAGTCTCTTAGCATATTCAAAGTTTGTCATTTTGCTGTTTTCGGCACATGAATCAAACTCCATGTCTGAGATTATATAAATCCTTGAAGGCATTTCTTCCTGTTTGGCCTTGTTTTTCAACGCTTCGTTGAGAATGCATTGAAAAACTCTTGCTATATCTGTATTTTCACACATATCATAGGTCATGCAATACTGAACCTTGTCAAACAGGTCCTTGCCCTTTATGTTTATAAGGCTTGGCTTCTGCGAGAATGTAATGAAGCGGTTTGCGAAAAGCCCTTTATTCCTTTCTGCGAAATAAATTGCCAATGAAAGAGATACAGAAGCCGGTGAGGGATTTGAACAGCTAAACATTGAACCAGATAAATCCGCTACGACCAGTGCATTTTCGTTGTTTGTGTAGTCTGGCAGATTCTTCCAGGTAGTGTTTATTACCTCTTTTTCATCTTCGCTCAAAGCTTTGTTTTCGTAGTAACGACAATCGATTACCCCTCGCAGCAATTCGTAAGGATAAAGAGTCTGGGTATTAAGCTTTTCCTCGCCACGTTTTACTTTTCCGAAGTATTCCTGATAGTGTTCCTTGTCATTGCGCATGAAAGCTTTTCTGTATTTGAACATAGCTTTCGATGTCTGTTTTGAATAATCGAAGGTATAATCATGAGTTCTCAGTTTATTTTCGATAATCTGAATTCTATCTCTCAGCTTCGCCAGTGCTTTTCTGTAATCCTTGTTGCTCATGCCTAATTCTGCTGCAATACGGTGAGCAAGAAACCTGACTTTACCACAGCTTGTATTGATACTTGGCAGCCATTTTCCCAAAAGAGAAACAGATTCTTCTTCCGAAGCATCCAAATCCTTTTCCAGTTGCTGTTTGACAAAAGCTATCATTTGCTTTTCTACAGGTGTATCAATCAGACAAAGCAAGTCATCAAAGCGGCCATATTCTGCAATATTGCCAAGATTCTTTACTACGATATCCGGAGAAAGACTTGCCAGCTTTTTCAGCATAGCGCGAAATACGTCTCTTTCACCAAGGCCTTCTCTTATGTCTCTTGCATAGAACATAGTCTTTATAGCCAGATTATTGTCCTCTACAAAAGCTCTTACGAACATATTGTCAAGACTACGATCAAAGAAATCACCATTAAAGCCTTGATTTTTATTGCGCTGAGCCCCGACTCTGGAAAACAGGTCCAGACAATCACTGCCGGTGCTTTTGAAGGTCCTGGCCCCATTTAATGTCTTTGTTGTATAGCCCCAAAAATCTTCAATTTCTTCGAAATCCTCATCTAATTCTCTTGGAAACAACTCTTCTTCAAGGTCATGAAGTTCTTCAGCCATTTCATTCTGGGAATCAACACATACATTGTTTTTTTCAAATTTATTACTCATAATAAACCTCTACTTTGAGACCAGCTCCTACAAAGCGTTTTGTAGGAGGACACAAGATGCATTCAGAAAAACTATGTTATTGCTGTAAGCACCTTTAGATTAAAAAAACTATTTTATCAAATAATTTTGCTGTGTGAGTCTTTTTCAAGACTCCTTGCATAAGCTCATGTAACTCAGAATAATCTTTGTTATCAAGGAGCTTTCTGCTTATAGCAATTTGCAACCACCGTAGCAATTGCAGATTCCTAAAAAAACAAATAATCTGTTTGTTGCGGAACAAGTCTTTTTCAAGACTCAGACATCAGCTTTTGATGCTCAGGCTTGATTTAGTTTTCAAATAGCTATCTGCCTTGATTATTCGATGCAGTTTGTATCTTTTGCAAGATACTGATACAGAACTGGCATTACCAGCGACTCTCAATCTGAGACACATAATATGCGTCATTTGGCTATAAAATTTCTTTGCTGTAAGTATCTTTTTCAAGATACAATTAATAGAGCGTGCCCCAAAAGCACGTGCCATTTTGTCAGTTTCGAGTGACAGGCTGAACGTAATGCCAGCTTGTATACAGTAGATGAGTTCACCTTAAAACCCTTTCGGATTTTTTGTTCCCCCCATCACATTTTTGAGTATAAGGAAATTTTATTCAATTATCATTTAAAAAAAATTGCGAAAACTCACAAAAAAATTTTTGTGCTATAATAATTTTATGTCAGATTTCAGTGAACTAATAAAGAACTTTGATGGTATCCGCGATAGCTTGCGTAACTTCTTTATTTTCGGTTCCGTTAAACGCTCAAACGTAGCCGGCAGATCAGCAAGAAGCTACGACAATGAGCTTCGTCGCATAAAAAGCTGGTTAAAAGACATTATAAAATGCCAGACCTCTGCAAACGGAAAAAGCTTCTGCATATCAGTCAATCCTTCCGCTGTATCTTCCAACCCTCTTTATGCAGTATTCAAATCCAAAACTTTCACAGACAAAGACGTCGTCTATCATTTTTACATATTAGACATCCTAAGCAAAAAAGAACTAACATTAACAGAATTAGCAGATACAATAGACGAAAGGTTGGGAACCATAGAAACCGAGTCCCAGACACTTAGAAATAAGCTTAAAGAATATGCTGAGCTTGGAATTGTGAAAATAAGAAAACAGAATAAGACTTATTACTATTCTCTTTCTGATACCAGTTTAAATGAAGCCATAGATGACTCTGACAATATAAAGCAGGCAATAGCCTATTTTTCAGAAATGGCACCAATACCAGTTGTAGGGAATTATATTCTCAGCCGCTTCAAAAAAATTGATACGAAGTTCTGCTACAAGCATTATTTCATGGCCTCCTGTCTGGAAGATATTGTATTACTTGAACTATTAGAGGCGATGAAAAATGATTCTGAAGTAGTTATCAAGAATCATAATGAAAGACATAATAAAACAGTTGAAATAAAGCTATTTCCATTAAAAATATTTGTAAGCACAAGAACCGGCAGACGTTATCTCATAGGTATGAAAGCAAGCTATAACAAGCTAATTGCCTTAAGACTAGATTATATAAAAGAGGTTAATCAGGCAGGAAAGTGTTCTGAGGCAAAAAATTACCGAAATATATTAAAGGCTTCGCTAGCCCATTCCTTCGGCACGACGTTGCTGCAGAACGGGAAAACTGAGCACTTTGAAATGCTGCTTAGCATCGACGAAGAAAAGGAACAGTTTATCCTGGAAAGACTTAAGCGCGAGGGCCCCGGCGGCACAATCAGCAGGTTAAGACCCAATGTTTTCTCTTATGCTATTGATGTTTACAGCACAGTAGATATGATGCCATGGGTAAAAAGCTTTATCGGGCGAATCATCAAACTGAGCGGCGACAACAAACTGGCTATAAACAGGTTTAACAGCGATATAGAAAGACTGGTGAAGCTGTATGAAGATTAAAGACAAGGTGTTTAACGAGATTTTCGGGACCTATTACAATATTCTGACCGAAATTGTTAATTCAGAGCCAAAGTCGGAAAATGAAATAATGCAGCTAATACAGCGAAAGTGCTTTAACGAAAGCGATCTGCTGCTTCAGAACCGTTTTGAAGCCTTTCCGTTCCTTGATGAGGTTCAGGGAAAATGGCAATCGGTGCTTGAAAATAAATCGGTGCTTCCATTAACCAGCATTGAAAAATCGTGGTTAAAGGCTATTATTGCTGACCCAAGAATAAACCTTTTTATCGATATATGCGAAAAAGACAGATTGAATAACCTTTTGACCGATGTTGAACCATTATTTGATTATTCTGACTTTTATTATTTCGATAAGTTCGCTGATGGCGACGATTATGCTTCAGAAGCCTATTGCAGCAATTTCAGAAACGCATTAAAAGCGATAGCAGAACAGAAAACAGTTTTTATTAGTTATGAAAGCAAAAGGCATAAGACTCTTGAAGAATATTGTCTTCCGATAAAGCTGGAATATTCACCCAAAGATGACAAATTCAGACTTATAGCGATTACTGAAAGCGAAGAATATGGGCAAAATGAAACTGTTTACAATCTGGCAAGTATTCGTGAAATTCAGGATGCTCCAGACCAATTCAGCATATCAGTGCCCAAAGAATTGCCACATAAAGTAATTGAAGAACCGGTAGAGCTTCAAATATTCAACGAACGCAATGCTGTTGAACGTTTTATGTTCGAGTTCTCATCATATAAAAAAGAAAGCATCATAGACAAAGAAACAGGCAACTGCACCACAAAAGTATTCTGTCACCCCAATGAAATGTCTGAAATGCTGATAAAAATACTTGCCTTTGGAGTAACAATCAAAGTCCTAGGTCCAGGCTGGTTCGTAGAAAAAATCAAGAAAAGAATACACCGCCAGAACGAATTGCTTGAGTGAGTCAGGTAATCTTAATGAGATTGTTTCAATGTAGTCAGAATCCCAATCAAACTCAGTAACATTTATATTTATTATCTTAGCCATAATATATTTATATAATGTCATTATACAAACGCAATATGTGAGAGCTACAAAAAAGCCCTCTCGGGAGGAGAGGGCTTTTTTATTTGATTGTTAGAATTTGATTGGCTGGTCGATTATCGGAACGACATCGTCACCGGTTACGGTCATATAACCATTCATAAGTTTTGCTGGAACAGTGATTACAGCCTGACCTTCGTTATTTGTGAAG
The DNA here is from genome assembly GCA_045639725.1 of Candidatus Avigastranaerophilus sp. Lineage (GTDB taxonomy): Bacteria > Muiribacteriota > Ozemobacteria > Ozemobacterales > Ozemobacteraceae > RUG334. Next base: position 8,173 of record JAZUDR010000261.1, read on the forward strand.
GCTACGCAGCGGTTCTTCATTCCGTTGGCATAAACAGTTACAACAGCGTTGCTGACTGCTTTGCCCTTGCTATTGGTTACGTCAATCTTAACAGCCTTGGTTCCATTGCTAGCAGCACGACTTACCTTGGTAGCAGCCTTCATGGCAGATGGAGCCTTGAAGCGGACTCTGAGAGTAGAATCACCAAACATGTTCCACTGTTCAAGAAGTTGAACACCAGACTGTTTTGGATCTGTAGTATAGAGTTCCAAACCCTTCATAATACCGTTCATATGAAGACCGCCAGTGGTTTTGTAAACTTCGTTGCAGATGAGTTCTTTGTTGATTTCAGCCTGAACATGAATTGGTGGAACCCATTCCATGCTTGTAGAAGCACCAACATAAGTTACAGCACCAGCTGGTTCTTCGATAGAACCGGCTCTCATCCAGGCTTCACCGAAACCATCGAAATCATTGAACTGACCATTGAGACAAGCTACGTCAAAAATTACCGGCTGCATCCAACCGTTCTTCAGTTCCTTCATCCATCTGTTGGTGAAACGGGTAGTGCCCCAGCCCTGACCTGAACCATGACCAAGATAGTTAACCAGGCTTACACCCTTGTTGATTGCTTTTACGACATGAGTCTGAGCAGCACCTGGGTCATAAATTTTTTCAGCATCCTTGAAGGTGCCCTTTGTAGTTAGAGTTTCGCGAAGCTGATCAATATATTCATAATCCTTTGGATTACCTTCTGCAGAGCCTATACCAAGAAGTCTTGTATACCACTTTGTATCTTTGGTTGTATATTGTTCGTAGTTGAGGAACTTAGCAACCTGATATGAAACATCTTCAGGAGTTTCTGCTGAAAGTCTGCTTACCATGATATCTGGAACATGGTCATCGCCAGCAAGCTTTGCATAGCAGGTATCAGAATCGGCGCCTTCATTTTCCCCACGAAGAGTAGGAACATTGAAAGCGTCACCGATAAGCATAAGATTGGTCAGACCGCCCTTTTCGTATTCCTTAGAAACAAATTCCTTAACCTTGTAATTGGTATTACCGATTTTGCTCATTGGAACCATATCTACGGTGAGACCGCATTTCTGCTTCCATTCAACGAATGGCTTCATTGCTTCCATAAATGGGTCATCACAGATAATAAGGAGACGGCCAACTTCATTCAGTCTTGGCAAGCGGCTAGCAGCCTGTCTGTAGTTAATGAAGGTATTTCTGTAAATTGGTTCGAAGGCTTTGCTGATTGGCTGGCTCTTTGCAATAGTGTTTACAGAGCGCTTATTTTCAGAAGCCATAGAAATCTTCAAGGTCTTGTGGACTTTAAGCTTGTTCTGAACAGGGTTATACTGAACTGGGTGAACAATCAGATTTACACCGCGGGTTTCGCGGAAAATGAATGGATTACCCATTTCAACAAGTTCTTTGTCTGATGGATACCATCTGTCTTCTTTGTAAACCTTGCCATACTTATATGCAACCTTGTCAGGATTGATTGTGCGCTTAATATTACCTTTGCTTGGAACAACCGGAGCATCAAGGTCAATAATAATGCTATCTAAGCTCTTTGCTGTGAATACTGGCTTTTCATTTGGATTAACCATTACCATAGCACTGTATTGAGGCAGTTCTGGTGAATTCTTCAGAAAAGAAGGGTTAGCATCTTTAGCTGTTACTGTAATTGCCTTTGAACCATTAACCTTAACTTCGCCAAGCTTTACGCCTGAGCAGGTTACTTCGAGGTTTGTATTAAAACCGCGGGATTCAGTGAGGGCAATACCGTCTGCATAAGCAGCACTAGTGCCTAATACGGCAAGAGCAGCCAAAAAGGTTGTATATTTATTCAATGGTTTACCTCCAAAAAGGTCTATGTTAGATAGTAGTATAGCTTATTTGGAAAGAAGATGCAATAAGAAAGCCTTCGGCATGAAGAACTGCCACTGCGTGGCAGTAATGAAGAACAGGC
>JAZUDR010000262.1:0-9570 GCA_045639725.1 Candidatus Avigastranaerophilus sp.
AACTGAGCATCAAAGCTTGTTACGCGGCAAAGTTCGTCGCCTATATCGCTAAGGGCACCAAGTACATATTCATAGCGAAGTACCTGTTGCTGAGCAATCTGTTCTGAGTCTTCCATCTAAATCAACCTTTATACTTAGCTACAGCTTCTGCTTCGGTATCGAAAGGTTCTGCAAATTCAAGCAGACCCATCATTTCAAATGTTTTTCTATTTGTTGGTGTAAGGTTAGTAAAAGCCAAAGCGCCTTCAGCTTCTTCAATGGCTTCGATAACGCCAATCAGAATAGAAATACCGATTGAGTTAATCAATGGTGACTTTTCAAGGTTAATAACTATCTTGTTGATTGACTTTTCAAGATGTTCTGTACAAAGTTCGTCAACTTTTTCAGCACCTAAGTCATTCAAATAACCATTTGTTCTAATAACCAGCACTTCACCGTCAAGGTGGTGGGTAAGAGTAAATTCTTCTGCCATATATATATGAATCTCCAATAAACTTCTTATCTTTTATTAAATAACACAAAAAAGTAATATAAACAATATTTTCATTGATTTTTGTACGATTCTTTATATATTTTCCGACTTATCATGTGGAAATACAAAAATCAGATAAAACTTAGATGGATAGCTTTCATACTTGGTCTAGTAACTCTAGTGCTATTTTTGCTAATAGTAAACTATGATATGCCTATTACAAAGGTCAGTATGAAGATATTTCTTTCAAAAGCACAGGTAGGATTTGAATACCTGAACTTCACGAGTTATATAATAATCATAATGGCCATAATATGGTTACTTTTACTCGGGATACCCTCTGCGTGCATTCTCATACCACTTATTCTGTTAAAGAGTTGTACATTCGCATTTGTAGTCACAACTGCCTGTCAGATAGTAGCGACCTTGATTGCCATGTGGCTTTCAAGCAATACAAATCCGGAAGGCATTTCTGAATTACTGCAGGAAAAGATAGAAAGCAACAAAGAAAATTATCAGATCTTTGCATTCTGGTCCAGAATTTACTACAACATTCCACTCAGAACCATAGACAGATTTACTAGCCTTGTGCACAATGAAGATAAAGCTTTTATAGGTTCACTGGTTGCAGCAGGAACAGCGATACTTATCCGAACGGTCATACCTGCTATGCTACTGAAACACATTTTCGACCAGTTTACATTACTTTCACCGAACCCGGCTCAGGAAACAGAAAAGCTTCTCACTTGGGGAATTGTATTAATAGTTTACACTTTGATACCTAAGATACCCGAAATCATGATTTGCCCCGCAAAGGTAAAATCGGTCATACTTGAAATAGAAAGCCCTACTCTGCCTTCCAGCAAAGACAAATTGAGAGAAGAAGCTGAAGCCAAGGCCAAGCAGGCAGAAGCTGAAGCTGCAAGCAAGAAGCTGGAAGCTGGAAGCTAGGAAGCTAGGAAGCTTGAAGCTTGAAGCAGGACATTATTTAATACGAAGCGAGTATAACGTTTGTTGCAATAGAAATCACACTTCAACATCCACTGAATAAAAGAGAATTCTTAATTATTTGTTTTCAGGTATACAATTTTTATACTTTTATGGTACCATATCTATTGATTAAATTTAGATGTTGCCTAGGAAGTATAAAATGAACAGATTACCTGAAACAAAAAAATGTATTGGTTACATATTTGCGTTCATAGCTCTTTATGTTATTATAGCAACCGGTTGCGGTGGTAGTTCTGCTGATTTTGTAATGACAAATACACCTGAGTATTTGTCTGAAAACACTGTTCAGGTAAACCCGGACGGTAGTATTGATAAATATGTGCAGTCCGGTGTCTCAATAAAAGCAGAGCAAAACACCTTCGCCTCAAATGTTAATATAAGAATCACAGAAAACAAAGCTTACGAAGGCATAAGCGGAGTATTTCACAATGCATCCAGCCTGTTCACAATTTCAGCGGAAAAAACACAAACTTCTTCCTATGGCGAAACAAAAAGCAAGGTAACAAATGTTGCAAAACCGGTAATCATCTCTGTTCCCAACAATTCAAGTGAACCGGGTATTTACTATATTGGCACCAGAGCGAACTCAAGCCAACCCTGGAAATATTCACTGGTTAATGACGGCAACTCACGCACTAATCCGCTGACAGTTTTTTCAAGAGCCGCCTTAGACAATAACAACTCTTCCGAATTTTATGTACTAACCTATAACGTTGATTTTCAATTCTCAGTCTTTGTAGAAAAAGAATCAGACCCAGCAAAAACAGTAATTACAGATCTTAAGGTCGAAGCTACCCCAGAAGAATACGAACTTGTAAACGGTCTTTACAAGAAAAATCTCGAAGTAAAAGCTACTGTTTTCGGTGACAACCTTGGGGCTCTTAATTCCAATAATTTTGTAGTTGAATTAGGTTTCCTGAATGATGACGAAAACAACTATGACTATACAACATTCCCGATAAACGGTGCTATAGCCACATATGAAGTCTCTGAAAAAGATGCAGGTGCAGGTAATAAATACAAACATACTATTACTCTGACAAGCATCTCAGACTATAACAACAACACCTTGTCATTCGGAATTGGCGCATCACAGCTTTCTCAACAGGTTTTGCCAGAAACTTTTACTGTTACAGTAAAGGTTAATGAAGCAGAACAGATTGTGCCATTTGAAGATACAAAGAGCGTCAAACTCACAAACAAGACTCCGGCACCTCCGCCAACCCCGGTTGATGTCACTGCTACAATGCTTATTCCATCTGTTCAGAATGCAAGCATAAATACCAATGTAGTTATCGCGTTTTCAGACAGCATTGAGTGGAATCAGGATTCAGAAAGCCTTGTCACCCTATATGAAGGGAACAGATTAATCAATTGCGATTACTCTTATTCTTCATCCCACAACCTGCTGACTCTCACCCCAAAAGAAGAACTAGCATTCAATGCAGTTCACACTGTAACAGTATCCAAGATGCTTACAAAAGCGCAAAGCAACCAGCAATTTGAATTTACGACAGTTGAATCGGCAGGAACGCCTTCAATCACTCCTGATCTGTCAAAATCGTCTGAAGGCAAATTTTATCTTGTCGCTAACCAGAAATTCTACATTAATTTCAACAAGAGCATCATCAACGAAGATATTGCCAAATCTAAGATCTATATGAAAAGGAACGATTCAGACTTCGCATTCTACAGTGTGGAATTTGATACCGGCAAACAGACTGCAACTGTTAATGTAAATGTTCCATTTGAAGCCGGTCAGACTTATACCCTAGGTATAACAGAGTTTAATGATAGTGACGGTTCTATTGTAAAAGCAGCCAGCGGTTCATTTGAAGCAATGCCGTCAATAACCGTTGAAAGCATTGAATTAGACTATGGAAACGGCTGGAAAACCGCCAGTGGAAGCACAGATGTCTACATCACTGGTAAAATCAGAATAACGCTGAATTATGCCATTGAGCCTTTTAACATAAAACTTGTTAATCAAGACACTCCAGGAGCAGATAGCCCTCTGGTCTATCCCACAACAGATAGCAAGAACAACCAAATAGAATATGCCTATAGTAATCTTAATTATGTTAAAACCTATGGTATATTAATTTCTTATAAAAACGAAACTACCGGGCAAAAAATTGAAAATGATATTCAAACATTCTTAACATTGGCGCCAACGACTCTTGTCTTAGCTAACCCAATGCAGCCAAACTCAGAAGAAAATCCGTATCTTGTTTACACTGCGAATGCCTTGGACCAGATAAGAAAGAATGCCTATCTAGCTAAAGGTTATTACTTCAAGCAGGTGGCCGACATAGACTTAAGTCCATCGGTATATTATTCTTCTTTAACAAACACCCCAGAAAAAGGCTGGAAACCACTTGGCTATAACGATTCATTTGTTGGTCATTACGATGGAAATAACAAGAGTATTATTAACCTAAAATCAATCGGAACTGAAGAATATGAAACTCCGTCACTGTTTGGTGCAATAAAAAACGGCTCAGTAAAGAACCTTGCTATTATAGATGTGGATATTCAAGGAATCTGTGATGTCGCCGCTATTGCTGGTTATATATATGAATCAGTTATAGACAACTGTCATTCTTCTGGAAATATCAACGCCCAACTTTACGAGGCCGGCGGATTAGTTGGATATGCTGAAGAATTAGATATTTCAAACTCTTATTCTGAAGCAAAAGTAACCACCCAGCACTGCTTTGAAACAGATTCTTATTGCACAGGTGGTTTGATAGCTTATCTCAATGAAGGAACAGTCACCAACTGCTATGCAACAGGTGACGTTGAAGGTACAAATGAAATAGGAGGATTAATCGGTTCGGTATATAATGCAAAAATAGAACAATGTTTCACAAAAAATCAGACAGTTATAGGAGAAACATACATTGGTGGCTTAATTGGCTACACTTATTATAATACTAAAATAAAAGATTGTTACTGCCAGGAAGTTACAGTAGGCGTAAAAGAAGGTGCTAACGGTAAATACGTAGGCGGTTTAGTAGGCCGCAATGAAAATAGCAGCATTACCGGATGCAATACCAGCGGAAGTGTTACAGGTAATGATTACGTTGGTGGCGTAGCTGGAGCCAATGTTTGGGATTGGTATACCACAGATATAAGTTCTTCAGGTTCTGAATGCACTGTTATAGGACATGACTGTGTAGGCGGAGTCATAGGTATAAATGAAAGTGCCACTTACAGTGATCTCTATTTCAATGGCACTGGCCCGACAGGTGATATTCCAGAACATACGGGCTCTAAAATCGGTTTGGATGCAGTCGAAGAATGATTAGCAACGGATAACAGGATGAGGGCGGGAAAACAGACTCATTTATATTCGGCGGCCAAATAATTAATCGACCGCAGGTCATATTAACAGGCCAAAGTATTAATACATTGCCACTCCGGCGGTCTTCCCAATCTCGACTACTTGCAGTGCTACTTGATATATTAATCATTTATTATTATAATATAATAATATTGTGGTAAATAAAGGGGAATTAGGGATGAAAACTTATATAAGCTATATTATTGTTTTTCTGGCCATAACAGTTTTAATCATAACCGGTTGTGGTCATGGTTCTGGTTTCATTACAAACAATAGCCCTGAATATGTTTCATCAGACACTTTCCCAGTAAAATCAGACGGTGGCATTGATGTCCAGACTCAGTCTGGCCTGAGAATCAAAGCCGATAGTGGTGCCTTTGATACTAGTTCCAATATAAAGGTTAACATAACAGAAAATAAATCTTTCGAAGGCATGAGCCCGGTATTTTCTAATACTTCCAGCCTGTTTACCATTTCTGCTGAAAAGATTGAAACCTCATCACTTGGTGCCGAAACCAAAACAAAGATCACCAGTGTAAATAAGCCAGTAATCATCACTGTTCCTAATAATACATCAAAAAAAGGTGTTTATTATGTAGGTTCAAGACCAGATTCAAGTCAAAACTGGAAATATAAGCTAATTAATGATAACAATGCTTTTGACAACCCCCTGCCTATTTTTTCGAGAACCTCAATAGACCCTAATACCAAAGAGTTTTTTGTCAGCACCTACAATGTTGATTTCCAGTTTTCTGTTTTTGTTGAAACAGAAGAAGACCCCAATAAAACAGTAATAACCGATTTTACAGCAGAAGCGGTTCCATCAGAATATGAACTGGTAGACGGACAGTATAAAGATGACCTCACAATCAAAACAACCATTTACGGTCACAATCTTGGCAATCTCAGTTCGCAAAATTACATTATTGAAATAGGTTTCCTCAACGATTACGATTCAAAATACAACGAAAGTAACTTTCCTATAAAGGGAGCCACAGCAAAGTATGAAGTTTCGGATAAAAACTCAGGTGCTGGTAACAAGTATAAACATACCATCACTCTTTCAAACATTTCAGATTACAGCAATAACACCCTGTCTTTTGGAATAGGCACTTCAAAGCTTGTCCAGCAGATTTTCCCGGCTGACTTTACAATCACAGTGAAAGTCGATGACGCACCCAATACTATTGCATTTGAAGATACAAAGCCTGTTACACTTACCCCAAAATCAGGCAGAAATAACATAAAAGTAGTATCTACCTCGCCAACAGCGGGTGCTACCAATGTTTCAACCAATCAGGGTATTATTTCAATAAAATTCGACAAGGAACTTGCTTCAGATAATGACTGGGCATCTTTCGCAAGCCTGACAAGTCCCAACAACAAAATTCCAATAACTACGACCTATGCAGACAAAACTTTGTCTATCAAATATAACGGGCTTACCCCGGCAACAGATTACACATTAAGTATCAAGGCTGGGCTGAAGGGTGTTGAAGACAATACTGTTACTGAAGCCTTTGAGTTACCATTCTCAACAACCAGCCAGCCAAAGTCAGTAACAGCCTCAATGCAGGCTCCGGAAGCAGAAGGCGCCGACATCGAATCACAGATTTTAATCGCCTTTTCTGACAGCATCAACTGGGATTCTGATTCAAAGACTCTTGTAACTCTCAACCTGGGAACTTCCCTTGTTGATTGTGATTATTCATATTCAGCAGCCAATAAAGTTCTGATTCTCACCCCAGCCCAAAAGCTTTTGTTCGGCAAAACCTACACAGTAAAAGTATCAAAATTCGTAGCTGATATGGAACAGGATTATCAGTTTGAATTCACAACCGTAGAATCAGCTGAAACTCCGGCTATCTCACCAGACACTTCTAAGTCAATCGATGGCAGATTTTATCTTGTCGCTGACCAGAAATTCCATATTAATTTCTACAAAGCAATTCTCAACAAAGATTCTGCTAAATACAAGATTTATATGAAGAAAAATGGTGCCGACTTCCGGAATTACAGCCTGGAATTCAATTCAGAAGGCAAGGCAGCAGACATAAATGTCTACGAAGCATTTGAACGGGACGCAGTCTATGCTATCGGTGTAAACGAATTTTCCGATGCCGACGGTGTTCTTGTAAAAGCAACAGAAAAAACCTTTGAAGCACTAAATACATTAGTAGTTGAAAGCGTAGAAATTGATAAAGACGGCACTCTGATACCAGCAAACGGCAGTGCTGATATTGCTTTAACAGGCAAAATCAAAGTTAAACTGAACCAGAATGTTGAACCTTCCTACGTTAAATTTGTTGATAAGAATGGCAATGAAATAACTGGAAGCCAGGTATTCAATAAAACAGCAAAAAGAAGCAATACTATAGAATTCGAATACCGTGATCTTGAATTCTTAGGCAAATACGGTATTGTAGTTTCCTGGGTAGACCCGGCTATGGGCATGAACTTTGTAAGCGATGCACATACATTCGTCACAACTTACCCGGATCATCTGGTATTGCAAGACCAAAGCAACCCGGTAAATTCCGAAACCAATCCGTATCTTATTTACTGTGCGAAAGCGCTGGACCAGATCAGAGAAAGCGATTATCTTGCAAAAGGCTATTGGTTTAAGCAGATGGCTGACATCGACCTTGATCCAGCTGTATATAGTTGTTCACCAAACAACACATCAACAGCCGGCTGGAAGCCATTCGGTAAAATGACGGAAGGAAGCGGTCCAATCTTATTTATTGGTAATTACGATGGCAATGGGAAAACAATAAGCAACCTGACCTGTAATACTGATATAGAAGACGAAAATATTTGTCCATCTTTGTTTGGTGCCATTCTAAATGGTTCTGTCAGCAATCTTACCCTAGAAAACATTGACATCAATGGCGGCAGCGGTGTTGCAGGCATAGTCAGTTACGCAGAGTCCACAAACCTCACCAGTTGCCATGTATCCGGTAAAATCAACGGAACAGATCATATAGGTGGCCTAGTCGCCTTTTTAACCAGCGGCAACATCACAGACTGTGATTCAAAAAATCTTACAATAAAGGGCTCATATATTGTTGGCGGCTTAGTTGGTCATTTTGGCATGAGCGAAGACAGTGACTATATTGTTGCAACCATGGTGAACTGCCACTCTGACAATATTGACATTGAAGTGTTAACCGAAGATAACATCGGTGATACAGGTATTGTTGGCGGAGTTGTAGGTATCAACTGCGGTAAAATTACCAACTGCTATTCAAGTGGCAAAGTCATAAGCAACAAATGCATAATCAGCGGTGTCGTTGGGCAAAATGGCTATTATGATACTGTTTATAATCCTGGTGGATACTATTATTATGGCCTTGTTGAATCAGCAAGAACCTCATGCGAAGTCAAGGGTTACGATTGGGTTTGCGGTGTCATAGGTTATAATGAATGCGGGGACTATGATTATGACAACTTGTATTTTGACGGTGACATAGAACCTGATTTCATTTATGAACCAGACCCAAGTAGTGGCTATGACCCATGGGCCAAAGATCCAAGAGTATGTGATATGCCGGCATAATATTGTAAGGGCGCTACGCTAAAAGGGCGGCCTTTCAGGCCTAGAAGGGGATTGTTTTAGTTTTTGGTGCTGCTTTTAGGGAGTTTGTGCCAAAAACCGAAGCTTACCTGAAATCCACCCTACCCCCCTTTGCTGCCACAAAGCGGCAGTTCTCGCCTACTACAACTTTCAGAGAAAAACATGTTATTAGCTACTCCTTATACCAAGCCCCTATAATGTCTAACAAAAATATTGACTAATCGGTCCAATTTGTTTAATCATATTTAGGTAGTTTTAAAAAGAATATCTTTATCGGAGGGAATGACTTTAAATGAATGCTGCTGAAAAAAAAGAACTTCAGTTGACCGCAATTAAAGTTCGCGAAGGCGTTCTTACTAGTGTACACGGTGCAAAAGCAGGCCACCCAGGTGGAAGCTTGTCTGCTGCCGATATGTTCACTTATCTGTATTTCAAGGAAATGCGCATTGATCCAAAGAATCCAAAGGCTGCTGACCGCGACCGTTTTGTTCTTTCTAAGGGTCACACAGCACCCGGCCTCTATTCTGCATTGGCTAACCGTGGCTATTTCCCAGTAGAAGATTTACCAACTCTTCGTCACATTGACTCATATCTGCAGGGTCACCCGAATATGAACACTGTTCCTGGCATCGATATGTCTACAGGTTCACTTGGTCAGGGCCTTTCTACTGCTGCTGGTATGGCAAAGGGCGCAAAGTTCCTCAATAAGGATATTAACGTATATTCAGTTCTCGGCGACGGCGAATTGGCTGAAGGCCAGATTTGGGAAGCAACAATGTTTGCTGCTCACTACAAACTTGATAACCTCTGCATTATCGCTGACATCAACGGTCTCCAGATTGACGGCCGCACAAAAGATGTTATGAATACCGAACCAGTTGATGCTAAGTTTGAAGCATTCGGCTGCGACGTAGTAAAGATTGACGGTCATGATTTTGATCAGATTGAAAAAGCCTTCGAAAAATTCCATGCAAATCATGGAACTGGCAAGCCCACTTGCATCATCATGAAGACAACAAAGGGCAAAGGCGTTTCTTACATGGAAGACAAGGCCGGTTGGCATGGAAAAGCTCCAAATGATGAAGAATACGCTCAGGGTATGGCTGAATTGGCTGAAGCCCGCAAGAAAATCCAGGAGGCTAAATAATTATGGCAGATGAAGTA
>JAZUDR010000263.1:0-4331 GCA_045639725.1 Candidatus Avigastranaerophilus sp.
AGTAGTAAGAACTATTTGTGAGCAAACATTAATGGTATTCTCTAGCACAACATTTCTATTTTTATTTTTACCAGCAGTATTCTTTTTCTACTGGTTACCAGATGTTTGTATAAAAATTAATTCTTTTTTTGCTAATAAAAAGCTTGACATAGCCAATAAAACTCGGTACACTGCAGCCAGCAGCCAGCAGCCAGCAGCCAGCAGCCTTTCTTCTGTTATTTTGCCAATTCTAAAAAACTAGAAATTTCAGAAAACTTAGAAGAATCACCAATTCAAAATTGTCGTAGTTATAAAAACATTGTTCTATTTGTATTTTCAATAATCTTCTATGCCTGGGGTGAACCGAAATTTGTTTTGCTAATGCTGCTTTCGATTATAGTTAATTATTCTTTTGGCAGATTATTAGACAAATATCGCCCCAAAAACAAGTCTATCCTTGTTTTGTCAATAATTTTTAATCTTGGTGTCCTATTTATTTTTAAATATCTCTGCTTTACTCTCCAAAACATTGGATGGCTTATCAATAAAGACTTCAGCAATTTAAAAATTGAATTACCAATAGGGATTTCTTTTTTTACATTTCAAGCAATGTCTTATGTAATGGATGTTTACAAAAGGAAAGTAGAAGTTCAAAAAAGCCTTTTAAATCTTGGGTTATACATTGCTCTATTTCCACAACTTGTCGCAGGACCAATAGTAAGATATGAAACCGTAGCAAAAGAAATTGAAGAACGCAACGAAAATTACGATGATTTTGCAGAAGGAACAATTAGATTCATACAAGGATTAGCTAAAAAAATAATAATAGCTAACAACGTAGCCTTAGTTGCTGACGCAGCATTTGCTACTCCCATAGAAGAACTCTCGACAGCATTTGCTTGGCTAGGAGCCATTGCCTACACTCTACAAATTTACTTCGACTTCTCTGGTTATTCCGATATGGCCATTGGCCTAGGAAGAATGTTCGGTTTCCACTTCTTGGAAAACTTCAATTACCCATATATGGCTTCCTCCATAACAGATTTCTGGCGAAGATGGCATATTTCTTTAAGCAGTTGGTTCAGAGACTATGTTTACTACCCATTAGGCGGTAGTCGTGTTACCTCAAAAGCAAGACACATATTTAACCTATTTGTCGTATGGGCTTTAACAGGGATTTGGCATGGCGCGAACTGGACATTTATTATCTGGGGTCTCTATTACTTCATTCTGCTCGTAATAGAAAAACAATTAAATCTTGATAAAAAGAAACATTGGTTGGGGCACCTATACACAATTTTATTGGTTATTATCAGCTGGGTATTTTTTAGAGCTAACAATCTGCAAAACGCACTATTATATTTAAAAATAATGCTTATACTAAACATAAGCCTATATGATGGTCTTATAATATATTGGAACAGTTACGTTATTTATATTTTTCTTGCTTTAATTTTTTTGTTTGACCATACAAAAAAAATTGAAAAAAAGAAATATCCTAGACTTAATCTTTTCATATTTATACTATTATTTTTCATAACTATTTGTTACATAGTCAGAAATGAATACAATCCATTCATTTATTTCAACTTTTAATCATGAATTATTCCAAAAACATTACATACATTTTTGTTATTACTATTATTATATTTCATATATCAACACTACACAATACATTAATAAAGCTAAAAAATTTTCTAAGGAATAAAACACCAACAATAAATTGGACCGAACTATATCCATTCTCAAATCCACCTCAAAAAAAAGATATTAGTTTGGCATATAAGTTGACCAAAATAATTAGAAAAGTTGAAAATCTCGCTGAAGAATCATTACCATTCAGGGATTGGTTATGTGAAACTCAAGCTTACATAAATAAAATGGTTGGAGTCAAATTATTTTTAGAATTTGATCGAACATATTTTTTAAACAATGGTTATATGGCAAATAATTATCCTTATACATCAGCGAAGACCGCTGTCGAAAGTATAACAGCATTATATAATTTTTTAAGCAATGACCAAATCAATTTTTGTTTCATTCTCTATCCTTGCAAAAACTGCAAATATAACCCTCAATTACCCCAAGGCATTAAAGATAACAACAATCAAACCGCGGATGAATTATTAAAAGGTCTTAAAAAACGAAATATCTCTTATCTTGACATGCGAGAAGAATTACACAAAGATTATGATAATCATTACCAACTATTCTACATAACAGATCATCACTGGAAATCCCAAACAGGTTTGTGGGCTACTCGCAAAATTGCCAAATATTTAAATCTAAGATTTGATTATAAAATGCCTATAGAATTATTAATTGAAGAAAATTTTAATACACAAACAATTCCTAATGCAATATTAGGCTCTCAAGGGCAAAAAGTTACAAAAGTTTATGCAGAACCAGAGGATTTAACAATACTCACCCCTAAGTTCGAAACATATTTTTACAGAGAATGCCTAACTTGGGGTAACACTATAGGCAAATTTGAAGATGTTATGTTTGAAAATTCGCATATCAGCATTATTGATCATTATCATCAAAAACCATATGAATACTTTTCTAATGGTGATCAAGCTTTAATAAAATATCAAAATCATTCTATAAAAAATGCTAAGAATAAAATATTGATTATTAGGGATTCTTTTAGTCGAGTTATAACACCATATTTAGCTATACTATCAAAAGAGTTGATAGTTGTAGATCCGCGCTATTTTAATGGTAGTATAGAATCTTTGATAAAATCAGAAAAGCCAGATACTGTTATATTGGCTTATGAGGCTTCGTGTGTTTCTGTTGGTAACTCAAGCAGATGGAAATTAAAATAATTGTTTGTCTTTAATCAGTAAGCGCTTAATAAACCACATCTTTTAAAGCTGATTGAAAAGTCTTAACTTGTTTTCATACAAAACAGGAGGGATTTTATGACAAGCCCAGCAAATGAAAAGACTATTTATTGGCAATCAATGCTTGAAAAATGGAAATATAGTGGTTTAAGTCAGCAGGCTTTCAGTTCACGGGAAGGGATTGATGTCAAACGCCTGATTTATTGGAAAAGAGCTTTAATCGACAGAGGTTTATTTACAGACAGGGTTTCTGTATCAAAAGTTGCAAAATCGAAACAGCCTGCTGATAAAAATCCAGAAGCAGCTAAGTTGCTGCCTGTAAATATCATGTCTGCAGAAAACATTCATCCAAGTATATTGCCTTCCAGGCAGGAGTCTTTTATTTATATCCAGTTAAATGGCAAAAGTCGTCTTGTAATCCCTGATAATTTCAATCCTCACACATTAGCCAGAGTCTTAGAGGTCTTACAGAAGATATGATCTTTTCAGGCAATACTCAGGTTTATATCTACACAGGCAGTGTTGATATGAGAAACTCAATAGACGGTCTTTCGGCAAAAGTGGAATGTCTTATGGGTCAGAACCCTTTCAGCGGAGATCTTTTCGTTTTCAGCAACCGCTATCATAACATGATAAAGATACTTTACTGGCATACCAACGGGTTCTGTCTGTGGATGAAACGGCTTGAAAAAGGCAGATTCAAATGGCCGAAGCCTGCAGCAGACATGTTCTGTATAACAGAGCGTGAACTGTCATGGCTTCTTGACGGATTAGACTTTACCAATGTTCAGGCTCATAAGGAATTACATTATACAAGAACCTATTAAAATATGTGATTTAAAGCAGATTTTACTGTACTTTTACCGCTAAAAATGCTATACTTTAAGCATGAACAGCGGAAATGAAAATATGTTTTCTAAAGAACAGCTTAGAGAACTCCTGAAAGAAGTAACTTCTCAGGAGTTTTCTGTTTTAGCAGAAAAACATAGCAAAGCTTATGATGAACTTTTAAAAGCATATAAGCAACAACAGGAAGTAATAGCTCACCTGCGTGAACAGCTTGCCTATTTTCAGTCGCTGTTGTTCGGCAAAAAGAGTGAAAAGATCATAGCCACAGAAGACGGGGCAAGGCAGCTTTATTTTAATTTCGGTGACGAAATGCCTGCTGAAACAGAACCAAAGGCTGAAGCAGAAGAAATTCCAACCATCGAAGTTAAATCCTACAAACGCAAAACTGGCCGCAAACCTTTTTCTGATGACATACCTCTTGTCGAAGAAGTTCTGGATTTACCAGACGAAATGAAGCACTGCGCCTGTGGGCATGAAATGCAGGTTATAGGTCGTGAAACCTGCGACCATCTTGAATATTTTCCAGCAAGAAGACTCATCAGAAGAACTGTCAGACTTAAATATGCCTGCAGACACTGCGAAGGCACTGCCACCGAAGGATATGCACCAACAGTCAGAATCATGGCTGCAAAGGATGAAATAATTCCAAAGAGC
>JAZUDR010000264.1:0-12736 GCA_045639725.1 Candidatus Avigastranaerophilus sp.
CTTTGGAAAGCAGCGCCAGACAAAGATAAAGCAAGACCACAAAGCAATGCAGCCATCACTCTTGGGAAACGGATCTGTTCAACAATTGTCCTGAAGCTTTCCGCTTGTTCAGGCGATAATCCGGTTTTTGCAGCATCAAAATTATAGAAAACGGCTGACATCGGAATTTTCAAGGTTCCGACGTGGATTGAAATGTAGGCTCCGACCACCAATATGGCTACCAGAGCACCTATAGTAAAATAATACTTACGTTTGGTCATTTCAGTTCGTTGTATTTGGTAGCCTTACCGAAGCACTTATCAACCGGGTATTTGGCACCATTCTTAGCCATTTTTCGTTCTATTTCTGCAAATAAATCAAGTCCAAGGTCATCAGACAGCAAAAACACATATGAAGCAATATCAGCTATTTCATCAGCAACATTTTCTTTGTGGTCTTTGATGCGCTGAGCAACCTCTTCATCGTTTTTCCACAAAAATTCCTGCATCAATTCAGAAGCTTCGATGGCAATTCCCATTGAGAGATTCTTTGGAGTATGGAACTGCTCCCAATTACGTGCATGACGAAAGGCTTTAAGCTTTTCTACGATTTCTTCATATCTGCTCATATAAGACTTCCTGTTACAAAAATTACGTATCAGAAACTAATCTTCTTATTGAAAGGAATTTCCAACGGACCAGCTTTTATCATAAAGTCTGCAGTGCCCTTCAATACAGTTATTGCTTTTATATCTTCGCCAATTTCTTTTGTCACAGACTTCTTAGCCAGAACAGTCTTCAACAATTTGCTGGCATTCTTTTCAATGCCTTTTGCAATAGCTCTTCTAGCCTGTATAGAATCCACATTAACACCGATGGTTATCTTTGTATCAGTGTTTTGTTTGAGGGAAGCCATAACTTCAGCCTGCATCTGCTTTGCAACCTGATAATCACCAAGAGTCAGATCAAAATTCAGGCACTTGAAAACGATATCAGCGGGCAAACTCTGATTTACATTAAAATGCAATTTAAGCTTTGTCTGCTTATCTGTAAGATTATTTACATCAAGTGATACCTTTTCCAAATTTAAAGCGATTTTATCGGCTATTTTCGTCTTATAGGTATCAAAATTAATCATTACGTAGATAATAACGCTCAGAAGCATTATTATAAGCGCCATTACAACATATAATAATTTTTTTATGAAGCCCATGCCTTTTCCCTTATTTGATTGTGAAGAACCTTTGCTTGCAGTTTTCTTTTTGGAAGCAGGTTTCTTAGCTTCACTCTGTTCTTCCTTTGCTTTACAACATTTCTTTGCAGCCATAACTCACGCCTTAGAAGAAACTGATAACGTCCTTGAAGGTTACATAAACCATAAGAAGTATAAGAATAATCATTCCAACAAAATGGATAGATTCTTCAACCTTTGTATTAACAACAAGCTTGGTCTTAAATACTTTGTTAATGCAATCAAAAATAACACCGAGAAGAACAAAGAATATTCTACCACCGTCTAGAACTGGGAATGGCAAGAGATTAAGAAGACCAATATTAACAGAGAGAAGTGCAGTGAGATAGAACAAATCCTGCCAACCCTTGGAAGACTGGTCTTTAATCATCTTCATAATCTTTACTGGGCCGGCAACGTCAGCCTTAGTCTGACCTGCAACCATTCTGTAAAGACCGTCAATAGTCTGCATTATAATGTCTACTGCATCACCGCAGCCACGATTTATTGCAACGCCTATCGGAAGCTTAGTATAGTCATAATTATTAGGTGCGAGGCCAATACCGATTTTTGCAGAGCCTACTTCGCCTTCTGGAATAACTTTAATCGTAAGCTTTTCTTCTTCGTGAGTCTGGTATGAACCGTCACTGACAGCTATATCGTCGCGAAGGATTCCGCCGGCGGAAGCGTCTTTATTAATCGGGTGATTTCTGATAATTTCAAGGGTGAGCTCTTTGCCAGGGTTATTGTTAATCATCTTCATGCCCTGACTCCATTCAGTCAGCTTAACACCATCAATAGCGGTAATAATATCGCCATTTCTGATACCAGCCTTGTAAGCAATCTTATCAACAGGAGCTTCAAGAACAGCGATGTTACTGATTGGACCACCGGCAATAATATAAATGAGAGCCATAAGAATCATGGCCCAGACAAGGTTCATTGTTGCACCTGCAGCAAGAACGATTACCTTTGCCCACCATGGTCTGCTGGCATAGCTATTGGGGTGATCAATCGGAACCTTGGGAAGATCAGGATCGTCGTCTTCTTCTTCCTCTTTTTTACCTTCTTCGCCTTCCTTGCCTTCTTCTTTTTCTTCTTCGATATTATCCATACCGGCTAATCTAACAAAACCGCCTAAGGGTAATGGTCTCAAAGAATACAAGGTTTCACCGATACGTTTTTTCCAAATTCTGTTACCAAAGCCGATTGCAAATTCAAGAACCCAGATACCGCACATCTTTGCAGTGATGTAATGACCGAATTCGTGAATCATTGCAATACTAACAAGAACAAAACATATGGCAAATATGGTTTTTACAGCAACCCAAAGAAACGCTAACATTAGTGAAACCTTTCAAGCATTAGAGAGTAAATATAAAATAGCACAGAGGACCGAGGAAAAGAATACTGTCAATACGGTCTAATACCCCGCCATGTGCTCCTAGAATCGCACTTGAATCCTTTGTATCAGATTCTCTTTTAATTACAGATTCAAACAGGTCAGCAACCTGACCAACAATGCCTATCATGATTGCAGCATAAATAGTCTGAGCAACCGGATAATTTACCCAACCATAATGTGCCGCGCAATGCATAAAGCCAACTGAGCATAAAAAGCCACCCACTGCCCCTGAAATAGTCTTATTAGGGCTGATTTTCGGAGACATCTTCGGACCTCTCAAAGTCATACCGAACAAGTATGCACCAATATCGAGAGCCCAAATAGAGGCAACGATAAAGAATAAATCCTTACCAGTATAATTTCTAGAAATCGTCAATAAATAATAACAACTTAAATTAAAAGGCAGATAGTACAAGCTGAAAATAATGTGGCAGAACTGTTTAATACCATCGCCTTTGAGACCTCTGAAAACAGTCTTAAGCATTGTTGCTACAACGGCAACAGCAAAACCACCAAACAAAGCCCTTTCCCCACCCCAATAGGTGAAGGCCATCATTGCAAGACCAATAACCCATTCGAAATAAGGTTTTCTTGCATCTTTGTCAAGCATGCGGCAAAGCTCGAACTGGCCTAATACAGCGATTACTGCAAAGAATATCATTCTAGGCATATTTCCGGCCATAGCTATTAGCCAGTATGTTAGAGGAATGCCAATTATCAGTAATGGTAATCTTGCTAAGAACTTTTTCATGATTGAATCTGTTCGCTTGTTTTGCCAAAGCGTCTTTCTCTATTCTGATATGATAAAACAGCCTTCAAAACTTCGACTTCATCAAAATCCGGCCAAAGTGCAGGAGTAAAATATAATTCAGCGTATGCGCTTCTCCAAAGATGGAAATTACTTGTGCGCATTTCACCGCTGGTTCTGATCATCAGATCTACGTCTTTTAAAGTATCAGCGCAATATAAATGCTTACTGATTAAATCCTCAGTTATCTCTTCAGGCTTATAACCTTCTTTTACAATAGCTTTAACAGCATCAACAACTTCAGCTTTACCGCCATAATTAATACAGACTGTAAAGGTTATGCCTGTATTATTCTTAAGATAATCGACGGTTTTATCAAGTTCATCTAATACTTCTGAAGGTAACCCCTCACGTCGGCCACAGAATTCAAACTTAACATTTTCCTTGTTAAGCTCTTCACGTTCATTAATAAGATAAGATGAAATAAGACGCATCAGGGCAGAGACTTCGAAACTTGGTCTTGACCAGTTTTCTACAGAAAAAGCATAAACGCTTAGCTGCTTTACGCCAATGTTATTGCAAAATCTTACAACTGCCTTAACACGCTTAGCGCCTTCCTTATGGCCAAATACCCTTAACTGGCCTCTTTGCTTGGCCCATCTTCCGTTACCATCCATAATAATGGCAATATGAGAAGGAATATTGTTAGAATCTATTTCTGACAATAGCTGTTTCTTTAATTCGTCTCTGTTCTGATCTGTCATATTATTTCTGAGCCGGTGTGCCATCATCGTTCAATTTGATGATAGCCTCTGCGGGGCATGCTTCGTAGCACTTCCCGCAGCTTTTGCATCTGGTATCAATAATTGCACAGGGAAATCCCATTTTTATTGCTCTGAACTTGCATACATTTATGCAAGTGTAGCATGAACAGCATTTCTCTGTAATTTTATACACAATTATTTACCCATTATTTCATTTTCTTTTGCTGTGAAAATGCTATCAATGCTCTTAGTCTGTTCGTCAGTGAGCTTCTGAATCTTATCAAGAGCCTTCTTGCATTCGTCTTCAGTGATTTCGCTCTTCTTCTGCTGAGCCTTGAAAGCGTCATTAGCATCACGGCGGATATTGCGAAGAGTTACTTTATAATCTTCAGCTTTTTTCTTAGCCTGCTTAACAAGGTCATTACGTCTTTCTTCTGTCAGAGGAGGAATTGGCAGACGAATGAGATTACCGTCATTCTGTGGATTCAAGCCCAAATCAGATTTAAGAATAGCTTTTTCGATTTCGCCAAGAACGGTTTTGTCCCATGGCTGAATAACAAGCTGCTTTGGATCTGGAGCTGAAACTGAAGCTACGTGCTGTAATGGAACTTCCTGACCATACTGATTTACAGTAATGCGGGCAAGAAGTGATGGAGTAGCTCTAGAGGTTCTCATTGTAGAGAAATCTTTTTTGAGAGCTTCAATAGACTGAAGCATCTTAGCTTTGCATTCATTGATTGTTGTGTCGATAGACATAATTTTGTATTTCCTTTCTAAATATTAATGTTCGGGAACTACGTCTGTGCCGACTTTTTCGCCTAAGCAGGCCTTAAGAAGCACGCCTGGCTGATTAAGTGACAGAACCTTGAGAGGCATAGAATTTTCCTGGCAAAGTGTAATAGCAACAAGGTCCATTACACCAAGCTTTCTTTCTAATACTTCTTCATAGCTAATAACATCAAATTTCTTTGCTGAAGGCACCTTAACAGGGTCTGCATCATAAACGCCGTCAACCTTAGTAGCTTTTACCAATACATCGCAGCCGGTTTCAACAGCGCGAAGAGCACATCCCATATCCGTTGAAAAATACGGGTGGCCTGTTCCAGCAGAAAAGATACAAACAACGCCTCTGCTCAATAATTTCTGAGCTTTATCTATATCATATGGGCGTGTGAGAGTGCCAATAGGCATTGCGGAGAAAACTGCGGTCTTTACACCAATAGCTTCAAGATGATCTGCAAAACAAAGAGCATTCATAACTGTAGCGAGCATACCGATTGAATCAGCATTATGACGCTTTACTGCAGGTAAAGTTGACTTTGCTCCTCTGAAAAAGTTACCGCCACCTATTACGATACCAGGGGTTACACCTGCATCAACAACAGCTTTTACTTCTTTTGCATAGCCTTCGATAGCTTCACGATTAAAACCAAAGCCATCCTTGCCGCCGAGCATTTCGCCGCTGAGCTTGAGTAGAGGTCTTTTAAAACGAATATTTGCGCTAGTCATCTTGTCTCCTTAAATACTTTACGGATACTTCCCTTTTTAACAGAGGAATAGAGAGACCTGCAAAAGCAAGCCTCTCTATCTAATGTTAGTTCGTAATTTCGGGAAGTGTAGTAATCAACTTAAACCTTATTATTCAGCAGCTTTTTCTTCAGCTTTGCCAGCTTCGCCGCATTTCCATCTGCGGAAAGCAGTGATTTCGAGGTTAGTGTTGATTGCCTTAGCTGATTCAGCTACGTAATTAGCAACAGTCTTGGTCTTGGTGTCGTCCATCAAGAAGATCTGGTCTAAGAGGCAGCCTTCCTTCAAGAACTTAGCCAAGCGGCCCTTGGCGATATTCTGGAGCATCTGTTCCTTAAGGTTAGCAAGAGTTTCAGCGCCAACTTTAGTCTTGATTTCGCGAGCTTCAGCAACTTTTTCTTCAGTAATCCAACCCTTTTCACAGTTAGACTTCATGTGTTCTTCAGAGTCAACGTGTGCTGGATTGATGCCTGCTTTTTCAAGAGCCTTGTTAACAGCCTTGTCAACTGCTTCAACTTTAGCTTTTTCATAACCAACTGAATATTCTCTGTCTTTAACTTCCTGAGAAACTTCAGATTCGCAAATTGCGATTGGGTCATTCATAGCGATGTGGAGAGCTACCTGATGAGCAACCTTAGTGGCTTCTTCATTAACGCTTGCGTCAGCAGCTTTAATCTGAACGAGAACGCCAAGCTGGCCGCCTTCGCTACCAGTAACTTTGTTATGAACGTATTTGTCGAAGAGACCGTTAGTTCCTTCTGGAACGTCAAGGTGTTCAGCACGGCTGATAGTGCAGTTTTCACCACACTTAGCGATGATTGATTTGCGATATTCATCAACTGAAACGCCGTCAATAGTCAACTTTTCAAGGTCTGCAACAGACTTAACTTCTGGATGATCAAGAACAAGCTGAGCAAGCTTGTTTGCACATTCGATGAAAATGTCAGTCTTAGCAACGAAGTCAGTTTCACAGTTAACTTCTACAAAACCAACGTGACGCTTATCTGCAGAAATCAATGGCAATACGATGCCCTGAGAAGTAGCACGGTCAGCGCGCTTACCAGCAGAGGCAAGACCGGACTTTCTGAGTTCGTCCATTGCCTTTTCCATATCGCCGTCACAAGCTACAAGAGCCTGTTTGCATTTCATAATGCCAGCGCCTGATCTATCGCGGAGTTCTGCAACCATTTTAGCTGTAATCTGCATAATATTTCTGTTCCTTTCGCCTTAATAAGAATTAGTCAATGATGGCCTTTTCTTCTTCTTCGGCATCCTTCATGCCTATAGCAGAAGCCATATCAATATCTTCGCTCATAGCAGCTTCAACTTCGCTAGATTCGCGAACTTCGCTGAAAGATTTGCCTTCAAGAGCTTCGATAACTGAATCAGAAATAAGGCTGGTAACAAGCTTAACAGCTCTGATAGCGTCGTCGTTACCTGGGATAACGAAATCGATGTTGTCTGGATCACAGTTAGTGTCTACTACTGATACTATCGGGATACCCATCTTGCGAGCTTCGGAAATTGCGATAGCTTCTTTGTGTGGGTCGATAACGAAAATTGCACCAGGCATACCCTTCATATCCTTGATTCCGCCGAGAGCACGATTGAGCTTTTCGCTTTCTTTGCGCATATTAGCAGCTTCTTTCTTTGGATATGATTCAATCTTACCGCTTTCGATGAGGTCGTTGAGTTCTTTCAAACGAGCGATTCTCTTTTCGATAGTTACGTGGTTAGTCAACATACCGCCGAGCCAGCGATAGTTAATGAAGAACATGCCACAGCGTTCAGCTTCCTGCTTAATGATTTCCTGAGCCTGGCGCTTAGTGCTTACGAAAAGGATCGGCTTACCTTCGCGAACAACGCCTTTAATGAAGTCACAAGCTTCGTCAAGGAGCTTAGTGGTCTTCTGAAGGTCGATGATATAAATACCATTGCGAGCGGTGAAGATGTACTTAGCCATCTTTGGGTTCCATCTTCTAGTCTGGTGTCCAAAATGTACGCCTGCTTCGAGCAAGCTTTTCATAGAAATAGTAGTCATTTAAAAATGTACCTCCGAAATATTTTACGAACCAACTTAATTGGTGACGTGTATATTATCTTAAATAGTTCCCAAAGTCAAACTTTTTAAAAAGAGAAAACTAAGTACTGATGAGCAGAAAAGAGGTTATACCACCCCATTACCCTTTAATAAAGCGAATTTAAGCATTTTCAACCTTTGAAAGTACACATTAATAAAGACTTTCTAATTTTCAACAATCACTCTAAAACGTGCTTAAAAAGAGACGTTTTCAGCATATTCTTAAATATTGTAATATATTGCTACATATTGAATTAAGTGTTATATTAATATTAATTCAAGTAAAAAAAATAGAAATTTCAAAGGTAAAATAACCTACTCTAAACAATAAACTATGGAAAAAGTATTAACTTTAATTGAAATAGCTGAAAAGCTTCGCGTCTCACGTCACACAATCCAAGCCTGGATATCCCCAAGTTCTCCCAACCATAAGCCGGAATTTGCAAGTATGGCTCGTCATGCCGGCAGAAAAACTGTATTTCTTGAAGACGAAATAGACACCTGGCTAAATCAAAGAAAAGGCGCTATGTATTCCCAGGAATTCACAGACACATCTGCATACTGGCGTGAAAAATTCTCAAATTCAAGAGGTTTATTCAAAGGAATACTAAAAGAACCTGTTATAGGAAAGCTTCCAAGGAAAAACTTTGCATCAGGCAAACTGGCAATCGATTATGAACCTCTGCTAATTTGGCTTACAGACGCTCCCGCCGCCTCAGAAATTTTAAATCAGGTGAACAAGTCAGACGGTCTTATTATCGCTGTTCCGCTTGTCTGGTGGCTTCTTAGAAGAGTGGCAAGAAATCAGAAGCATTTTGCCGCAGTCAAGAAGTTTCTGATAGATGACAATATATTTGAACTAGCTCCAATGAACGACGAAAGTCTTAAACGTTCAATAGAGCTTCCATTAGGAGCGGGTGACATATCAATACAATCATACGCCTGTTCAAATTCCGCAGGAGCAGCCTCACTTCTCACCTGTAACCCGGTGTTACTACAAACTCAGGGCCTTTCTGTCTGTAGTCTGTAAATAAAAAAAAGAATTGCACCCTTAGTGCAATTCTTTTTTTTATGCAATCATTTGCCGGCTATTATTATTTTTTGCCAGGCTTCTTTTCATCCTGTTCTTCAGGTGGCAACGGCTTGATACCGAAACTACCGACATTAGCCTTACCAACTCTGTTTTCAAGACGCTTCTGGAAGTCTTTTTTATCTGCAGCATTCTTGAATGCATCATCATAAGTGATACGCTTAGCAACAACAAGATCTTCAAGACACTGATCCATTGTAATCATGCCTTCGCCACGGCTTGTCTGCATTGTAGAAATAATCTGGTCTGTCTTATCTTCTTTGATACAACGCTTAACAGGTGTTGAACCGAGAAGAACTTCATAAGCCAGAACACGACCAGAGCCCATATAAGATGGAATAAGTCTCTGAGAGATTACACCTCTTATGCTGGCAGAAAGCTGCATTCTTATAGTCTGCTGAACATCGCCAGGGAACGAACCAACAATACGGTTGATAGATTCATAAGCTGAATTAGTATGCAGAGTTGAAAATACAAGGTGACCTGTTTCAGAAGCTGCAATAGCAAGCTTCATAGTTTCTATGTCACGCATTTCACCAACAAGTATTACGTCAGGGTCTTCACGCAGAGCTGAACGCAGTGCATTAGAGAAAGACAACGTATTGGAACCAAGTTCACGCTGAGAAACAACACTTCTCTTATGCGGATGAACAAATTCAATCGGGTCTTCAATTGTTATAATGTGGTCGTATCTGGTTCTATTGATATAGTCTATCATTGAAGCAAGTGTGGTGGACTTACCGGAACCAGTAGCACCAGTAACAAGAATCAGACCAGATTTATTATTACACATTTTTTCCAGAACATTGGTATCAATGCCTATTTCATTGAATGAAGGAACTGTGTTTGGAATAATACGGAAAACACCGGCCATACCATTCTTCTGCATAAATACGTTTGCACGGAAACGAGCGCAGTCTGGGATTTCATAGGAGAAGTCCAGTTCCATCTTTTCATTGAATTCTTTCTTCATAGCGTCATTCATTAATGAGAAAAGAAGGAATCTGCTCTTTTCAGGGGTAATAGTTTCAAAGGTTGTTCTGATTAATTCCCCATGAACTCTTATGCTTGGTGGAACACCGATAGAAAGGTGCAAGTCTGAACCATGTTCGTCCTGCAAATAGTAAAGAAGCTCTTTCATGTCGCTGATGTTTTCCTTGGCATATTTGCGTCGGAGAACCTTGCTTTCGACACTATCAGGCTTCAATGAATCCATTGTTATTGGTGCTTTCTGAAGAATGATATCTAATTGTTCAGTAGAAAGCTTGGACATCATAGCTATAATTCTTTCGCGTTCTACATCAGTTGAAGTGTCATACAATTGCAAAAATGATGGGATTCCCGGGTAATCACGTTTCTTGAATATTTCCCTGGACCACCAGGCAACATCAGCATTTCTATCAAAGCAAGACATTACAAGCTCTTTAAGGAAAGCCTTTCTTGGGTGTTTAGAGAGGTTTTCGACAATTGTATGTCTTATGGAGATGTCTTTGTCGTCAAGCTTTAAAAGAAGCATACCAGCAATCAAGTCAAACTTCTGCAGTTTTGTAATTGCTTCAATTGCACAAGTTCTGATTAATGTTTTCTTAGAATTATCTATCAGGAACAGCAGAGGTCTTAAAGCTTCCTTAGAGCCGATGGTTCCTATTACCGACAAAATCTGAATTGTTAATGCTTCATCATCTGAATCCAGTTTGGCAAGCAAAGGATCTACAGCATGGACACCAAGCTTTATAAGAATGTTCTTAGTGTAATCAGCTATAAATATTGATTCATCCTTAAGGAACGGTAATAGCTCAGGAATAACCACTGGGTCTCTTACTTCACCCAAGGCGGTAAGAAGCATGTATTTACTTTCCTGATTCAAGGTGCCAAAGCATTCTTTTACCAGATTAATGACATCAAGCCCCATTACCTTGCCAAGAAGCTGCATCAAGCTAAGTCTTGTTTCCTTACTGGCAGTTGGGAAAATCGAAAGGGCACCGTTAACCACGTCTTTCCCCCAATTTACCAGAGCCTTTATTGCTTCCTGCCTTACAATAAGAGATTCATCATCAAGCAATGAAAGCAGAACCTTCATCGAAAGCTCATTTCTTATTTCCCCAAAACCGGCACAGATATATGGCTTGAAAACACCGTTCTTATCTGTTTCCAGCATTCTCTGGAATAAAGTAAAGGCTTTTTCACGAAGAATCAAAGGTATAATCTTAATACATTCATACTTCTGAGCACTTGAGCATGTCTGGAAATATTCCTGAATAATCTGGTAGATAGAATCACCCATACCAATGAGGGATCTTTTTGCCTGTTTTCTAACAATCCAGCTTGGATCACTGATTTTATCAAGCAGAACTATTACAACTTTTCTATCCGGCTTTTTGGAAAGTGCATCGATAGCAATTCGCCTTATTTCATCACTTTCCTTGCTATTTAGAATATGAATTAAATCATCCTGGTTCTTGAAACCAAGTTCAATAGAAATGAAATATGCCCAGAATCTTACAGTGGTATCAGTAGCAATAGTTAGAGAAGGAAGAATATCTTTCAGAATAGTTGGGTAGTTAATAACAATCTGAACAGTCTTTTTCTGAATGTTTTCATGCTTACAAGCCAAAGCAATAGGAAGTATGTTTGCAATAATTTTTCGCTGCTTATCTGAACTTTGAGACTGCAACAAAGAATTAAGCTTATCAAGAGCAGAGTCATTATCTAAGAAATCATGACTCCTGAGCTTATCCTGTAAACTAACTAATATTTCCTCTATCATAACTATTTCCTATATTCCTACTTATTTCCAGCCAACCTTATATGTATCAATAGGTCTGCTTATACCCTTAAACTGATGTGCTCCATTTGATTCAAGATTGAATATGTTCTTATCAATCTTTTCATAAGTGAACTCACTTATAACAATTTCAAATGCATCTGTAATACCTTCGAGTCTTGAAGCAAGATTTACCGGGTCACCCATTACGTCATTTTCAGTTCTGATAACAGAACCGGTGTTGATTGTAATTCTAACAGCAAGCTTTCTTTCCTCTGGCGCAGTATTGTTGTATTCAACCAGCTTGTTCTGTATTTCCATTGCAGCAAGCAGTGCATTATTGTGATTTTCAAATACAACGAGGAAAGCGTCACCAATCTTTTTAAGAGCTTCTCCACCAAACTTTTCAAATACAGGCTGTAGAATTTCATCATGCTGCTTGAGCATTGACATGACTTCTGAAAGTGATGCTTTTGAACTGAATGCTGTGAAGCCTTTGACGTCGGTAAACATAATCGAAAGTTCTTTTGTATGACTTTCTTTAATGAGTTCATCATACTTTTCAAGTTCTTCCAATGCCATTCTGCGCTTTTCAAGAACTTCATCAAGGTGATTGTCTGAAAGCATGACTTTGTGCTGACCTTTACCAAGCAAAGCATCAGCAGAAACTGTTCCGCCAACACTTTCAATCATATCTACAAGTGCTTTTTTATCAATTTCATTTTCCAAAGTCTGTATATATTCAGTCAATGGCTCAGTAATAAGCTTGCCTATATCAAGGAAGAAATCTGTTAAAGCACCCTTCAAACGGAAATCATCATAGAAGAAATATTTTGCAAGAACCTTAACAATCTTCTTAATGACATCCTGTTCTTCATTATCAAGAATGTTTTCCATGATATCAAAGGCAATTCTTCTATCATTGAATGAATCAAGAGCAATAACACAGCAAAGTCTGTAAGCCTTGCTGCTGGACTGAAGTCCCTTAATCAATCCGTCTGGATTGGTCTTGTAGAGATTACCAAGAATCTTCCCTACTCTATCAGAATCTTCAACGGTTATCAGGTCTGAACGCTGCTCCAAAGTTCTCTTAAGCATTTCTGCAAATTCTGGAGAATCATGGCTTGAAGCTTCCAACATTAAATCAAG
>JAZUDR010000265.1:0-2249 GCA_045639725.1 Candidatus Avigastranaerophilus sp.
CTTTTTTAAATTTACGGTTAAAGCAGACTAAAACCCTTCCTTCCACACAAAAACTTCTAACATTCAATTTCAGAATTGATGTTTCATAAGTAACCAGTGACCCATTTATTAATATTTTAATATTCTGTAATATTTCAACCATAATTTATTCTCCTAAATATTGTTTTGGATCAACAGGATAACCATGTATCCTACCTTTTTTATCTTGATGTACTCTAGCTCCTGTTTTCCCATTATTTCAACATTGTTGAGGGCGGAAGCTAAACTCATATGATATTTGTATAAAAATATTTACTTATATTTTTTTTGTATCAAGTTAATTATAAACTTATTAACTATAATAAAAAGAATCAAAGGTGCAAAAAAAATTACTATCGATAATACATCAATATCTTTTATTATATAAGAAATAATTGGATAAAAGATATCAACTACTACTTTTGCAAATGGTTTACAAAAATACAAACTAAGTTGTCAAGTCAAGTGCAACGAAACCCTATAAAATACTTCATACGGTGTTTTCCAGTCCAGACACTTTCTAGGTCTCTTGTTTAATTTATTTACAGCAGACTTTATTTGTGCGCTACTGTAATTTCCTATGTCCTCTCCTTTCGGAAAGTATTCTCTGAGGAGTCCGTTTGAATTTTCATTCGTTCCACGCTGCCATGGCTGGTGCGGTCCTGGAAAATAAAACTGAACTCCACCAAGTGCCTCTGTCACTTCTGAATGCCCAGCAAACTCCTTTCCTCTGTCAGGCGTGATAGACTTTACAGTTACGCCCGACAGGGCTTTTATCATCTGCCTGTTTATACATTTCGCATTTTTTCGTTCTGCCTTTCTTGCTATAAGAAATCTGCTTTTCCTGTCATTCAGTGTAAGCAGGCACTTTCTTCCTCTCTTGCCAATTACAGTATCCGCCTCCCAGTGTCCGAACCTTGACCTGGTTTGTGCAGACAGGGGACGGCTTTCAATATCATTGCTGACAGGAAAACATCCCCTGTTATCTTTTGTATGACCGTAATGCATCTTTCTGCCCCTGTGCCTGAGCTTGCGCGAACCTTTCCTGATTGAAGTAGGTGTCTTATAGTCAAAGCGTCCGGCCCTGAACCCTCTATATATGGTTGCATAACTCACGGAAAGAGCATTTCCTTCAAGCTTCAGCCTGTTCGCTATCTGTTCTGGAGACCACTGCTGATTGAAGATCTTGTTTTTAATGAATCTGAACAGCCTTTGATCATCCAGCCTGTATTTGGCGTGACTGTTTTTTCTCCGTTCTTTATATTTCTGTGTCGCCTCCGATGGTGAATAATAATTATCGGAACCTGTATTCCTCTTAATCTCCCTGGAAATAGTACTCTTGCTTCTTCCTAGGATTTTACCAATGGCTGCATATGACAAATTTTCTTCCAGCAGCAGGTATATCAATTCTCGTTCTTTTATGCTAATATGACTGTATCCCATAATGTCCTTTTCTTGAAGTCTTGAACAAACATCATTATAAAGGTTTTATGGGGTTTTTGTTAGTTGCTCTTAGAGTGTATATTCATCAACAATAAAAAAAAGCAAAAATCTAGAATATATTCTAAAAAATTTAATTTTCTATTCATTTTTACATTTCCCTTGATTTTCTTCATTTTCAGTTGCAACTAATTGTCCATAAAACACATCACTAACATTTTTTGCAGTTTCAATAACTCCAGCTTGAAAAGATCCTTTTTTTGTTCTTCATATATGAACTAGGTTTTATTTCTTAGAATCCTTTATTTCCATTAATATCTGTTCTCTGATAATCAACATAATTTCCCTTTTTCTTACAGGATGGATTTCTTAAATAGAATTGCTAGATTATGAAAAAAAATAAAAAATGTCCAATTTACAGCTATTCAGATAGAGAATTAAAAATAGTTGAATCTTATATCGAAAAAGAATTCGGAGAATATAAGGAAGTGTTTCACGAGCTTGTGTCTCCCGATGTTCATCTTGATATAGCAATAGTACCGCCAACTGATGAACAAGATTATTATAAATTGATAACGTTTGGCGCTGGTGCATACAAAATGAATGTTCCAAGGAAATTCAGAAAATATAAGCTGAACAGGGCCGAATATGTGATTTATCTTCCTAAAACATGGGACATAAAATCTGACAAGGAAGAATATTATTGGGCTATAAGGCAATTAAAAAATATTGCACGGCTTCCTATAGATTGCGAATCATGGCTTGCTTTTGGGCATAAGTCGGATTGCAGC
>JAZUDR010000266.1:0-5093 GCA_045639725.1 Candidatus Avigastranaerophilus sp.
GAGGAAGCTTATTATTGTTAAGCTTAACCATCTGAAGCTTAGTAGGATCTGCAACCTTAACAGGTTTATCAGGCTTAATAAGCTTAAGGTCCTTTTCATCCTTAGCAGCTTCAGCCACAACAACTTTAGCAATCTTAGAACCATTACGGTTGTTTACAGGAATCACGATTTTCTGGTTAGAAAGAAGAACGTGACTCTTAAGATTATTTTCGTTGATAAGGTTTTCCATGCTTACATTAAAGCGGCTGGCAATCTTAGAAAGACTGTCACCCTTCTTTACTGTATAGCTAAGAACGTTAGCATTGGTTGGAACCTTAATAGTCTGACCTGCTTTAATGGAATTCTTATTATCAAGCTTATTAGCACTCTTAATAGCTTCAGTCTTAGCGCCAAACATTTCAGCAATATTAGAAAGAGAATCGCCTGGCTGAACAGAGTATTCTAAATAGTTGCTGTAAAGGTCATTATCGCCTGCAGCAGCTACAAATTCTGCAGAAGCGCTCTTGGATACAGCAGCTTTTTCTTTATTATTGAGGGAAGGTGAACCAAATACATCTTCCAGGGTAATGAGTTTTGAAGGAGCAGCGTAATTTGTGGAAAGTGCAGACTTATTTTCGTGGGCAGCAACCAAGTCATTTATTCTTACAGGAAGGACGGCGCAACTGGCATCTGCCATGCGAAAACTCTGTATAAATGAATTGTTCTGGAAAGAGCTTTCTATAACAAAAGCTTCTTCACTTTCTGCTGATACCAATCTGTCTATAGCAATGGCAGATGTTTCAATAGCTACAAGTGCCAACAATGCTAAGACTGAGTAATGTCTTGCCCTTAAATTATTCCACACTTTGATACTCCTTAAGATCTAAGAGAAAAGTAGTATGCCCCCGTCCTTAGGGTCTACATACTTGTAAATGTATCGGCAAGCCTCTTTAGAGTTTTTAGCAAAAAAATAAAAATAAATTTTTTATTTTTTGTTAAAAACTCTAAAGACTTGTCGCAATAGCGACATATCGTGTGCGAAGCACATATCGAATCGGCGTAAGCCGATATATTGAGTTTTGCGAAGCAAAACATATCGCCTCATGCTATATCTATATACGTTTCGCTAAGCAGACCTATTTATTTGATAAAAGCCTGTTTTGTGGAGCGTATTAAAAGTATAGGCGTAGCCTAATTCATATTCGGCAATAGCCGAATCATTCATCGACTGAAGGTCGAATTCATAGCCCGAAGGGCTCATTCATTTTATCTTTACCGACCTTTTGCTATTGCAACAAGTGCACGTTTGTGCTAAAGTTTTGTAAAAAATTTGAAACCCATCCGGAGCAGACAAAGTGACTACAAAAAGACCACCGGCTTTGAGCTGGCAAGATAAAGCTATATTAATTACAATACCAGTAGTAGTTCTTGCTATTTTTATTCTTGGTAACTATTACACCCAGGACCCAAAAGTTGAAGACGCTGCAGGCAGCCAATTGATGGGAGTAATCGTCAGAGACAGTGGTTTCATTACTTCACTCTACCCCCAGACAGCTACAGATTCTGTTAAGTTCAGAGTAAAAGATGCTAATTCAAGCACTGAATATGATTTTATATACAATATTACAGGTTCAGATACCTTTAAGTTTGAACCTGGCAAGAAGATTCAGTTTTATGGCCAGTATAACTATGATATGCGCGGCGGAACAGTAACCACTCCATATAAAGGAAAGAGTGGACGCTACGATGGCTGGCTAATTTATAACAACAGCCGCTACACCGCTGCCCAGAACGACCAGGAACAGCAGCAATAAACTTAGTGCTATATCAACCTGGTCTCGCAAACCAACTACTCACCCCAACTTAATGCATAATTCACAATTCATAATGCACAATTATATGTGTTGGTCTTAGTGCTACTTGGCGATTGTTAGCAGACGAACCTAAATTGAGAATGGAGAATTGAAAATGGAGGATTGAGAATAATTTATTTTGTTTCCGCTGCTCTTATTAATTTGTGCCAAGATTAGAAACTTAGGCAAACCCAATATAGGGGCAACCCAACAATCAATTTTCCATTCTCAATTCTCCATTAGGGAATGAGCACAAAGTTGGTTGAAGCAGTTGCTAAACAATCAATTATGCATTGTGAATTATGAATTATGAATTTTAAGTTAGCCCCACTTGACTATATCAAGTGAAACCTCGGTGTTTTTTTCCTTAGAGGCTGCAAGCTCAGTGGCGGCTTTTTCTGAAAGCTTGATTATGTAATCGCCATCGGGCATATTTCTATCATTAATAGTAACTATAGTGCTTCTACCATTGCTTAGATTGGTTACCTTCACCCTTGTTCCATAAGGCAGATCATGATGTGCCGCAGTCAGTCTGCTTCTTTCATAATGCTCGTTATATGAAGTAAGAGTGCCATTTTCTTCAAAAGTATAAAAAGCAGCATACCCTTTCTGGTAGCAACCGGCTTCATCACCAGAACCCGAAGAGCCACAGCCGGTCAAAAACAATGCAGATATAGCAATAAGTAAAAGGTATATTTTTCTTAACATACTTTATTTATCGACTTTTAAGTAAAATATGTTACTATGATAATATAATGAATGTAATAGAACATTATTAATATCTTTCAGAAATGTTGATAGTACATTGCATTATTTGCTAAAATAGAATTGTGAGGAGGGTGTTATAATGAAAAAGTTATTAATTGTAATGCTTTTAGCTTTCGTTGTATTAAAATGTTTTACCGCCTCTGCAGAGCTGGCTACAGGCGATAACGCCCCGGAAATTTCAGCAGCAGCATGGCTCAATGGAGACGGCCTCAAGCTTGCTGATAACAAAGATAAAACCGTTGTAGTAGAATTCTGGGCTACCTGGTGTCCACCTTGCCGTGCTTCAATCCCTCATTTAAAGAAAATGAACGCAGAAATGCAGGGCAAGAACATTGTTTTCGTTTCCCTGACAAATGAAGACAAAGCTACCGTTGAAAAGTTCAACGAGAAAGCAGGTATGAACTGGCTCGTAGGCGTTGGCAGCAACACCGCTAGCGAATACGGCGTAAACGGTATCCCCCACGCTTTTATTGTCCAGAATGGTAAAATCATATGGGAAGGTCACCCCATGGGTGGTCTCGAGGAAAAGCTAAAAGAACTGGTAAAATAATTGAAAAAGCAGGAAATAGAATTCAAGGTTCTCGACATAATTGACCGTCTCGAAAAAGGTCAGCCCATAGAAGACGACCAGGTCGAACTCAAGACAGAATGGCCGTCAGACCATTTCAAGGCCGCCCGTCGTATTGCAGCCCATGCAAATTGTGCAAGAGGCGAAGATATTATGTGGCTCATAGGCATCGATGAAAAAAACGGTGTTGTAGGAGCCGACTTTGAAGAACTTTCCGTATGGTATGCAAAGATCAAGTCCAAATTCGACCAGGGAATGGCGCCCAACCTAATCAGTCTGGCAGTTCCCTACGAAGGAAAGACAGTTGTTGCTTTGCTTTTTGAAACCGAAAGAGCACCTTACGTAATCAGAATACCTGCTACATGGGGTCCGGTAACCTGCGAGGTTCCATGGCGCGAAGCTAATTCAACACGTTCCGCTAAGCGTTCCGACCTCATTAAGCTTCTTCACCCCGTTCAAAAGCAACCAAGCGTTGAAATCCTAAACGGCAGCATCGAACTTCAGAAAGCCATTGGCGGAATTGGCCAAGGAGCCTATCAATGGAACCTGAATATGATGCTTTACTTCATCACCTATTCATCCGAAACCATGGTTTTCCCATTCCACCGCTGCGAAGTGCTCTGGAGGCCATTGGGAAGACCTGATGAAAAACGTTTTTCTAATCTTAGGATTACCCCTCCTACCGATTATTCCAGCCGCGAATTCAAGCAGAAAAACAAGTCACTCACTGTCGACAGCACTGATTATGAAGTCTTGATTGATACTGCCGGCATGACAGAATTAACAGCAGAGTGCTTTGAAGACGAAAAGCCTGGTCCACTTATGTTTGAAACCATCGAACTAAAGATAAGGCTATGCTCTCATCATTCAGAGCTTCCGGTCACACTAGAAGCAGTTTTCGAACTGATTCAAAAGCAAAAAGAACCATCAGACCGACTCCTAGGCCGATGGGAAATAGTCAACAAAACAAGTTTACCCAAATAAGTTCTTATGGCGCAAAGTTCTTCTATTCCTGAAAAATGGCATAATTTAATCTTTGATTCATTAAAATCTGATTCTATTCAGGAAAAAATATTTGCTCTGGATTTTCTAAGCCAACAAACTTCTTTGTCGCTCGAAAGCTGCAAAGAGTTAATGCCAAACATTACCCAGGCAGTTGTTTATCCAGATGCCAAGGTCAGAGATTATGCAAGACGCGCAAGAAACCACATTCTTGACCTTTTCCCTGAAATAGAAACCCATCAAAGTGCCTCCACACCATTCAAGCTCGAATTAAAGCCTGGTGAAAAGCTTACCGCACAGCAGATACTTTTGCATAAGTTACGCTTAGGAAGCAGATTTGTCGTTTTCGAAGCCATGGACCGCCTCACAGAAAGCGGCGACAACTCTCTTATAGAGCCATTAACAGATTATCTTGAACAGGAAAAGGACGAATACAAAGTTGCTTACCTATTAAGATTGATGGGAAGATTCGATGATAAAAGAATTCCTGAGCTATTAGAAAAATATCTGGATCACGAAGATAATAGAATCGTAGCCAATACAATTGAAGCCCTTAGCGAATTCAATGTTCCACATCTGTCTCAGACCTTTACAGATTTCTCCACCTCTAGCGACCCGCGTATACGCACCAATGCAATCAGAGCTCTCCATCGCTACTCACCTGCTATTGCTGAGCAGAACATTGCCGAAATGGTCAGAAGCAATAGCTATACAGCTCAAGATATGGGTGTTAACCTGTTGAGAACAATAAGACCATCTAACCTCGGTGAACTATTAAATATAGCAAATAACTCCAGATATGCTGATATACGTCTTAAGGCTCTTGATATTCAACCTCCTGATTCTGCAGAAATCCAGAATGCAGAAATGCTTATGAAGGAAGATATTGAACAGCCTGATGAAAAGCGAGATTTGTTTTTCTT
>JAZUDR010000267.1:0-10060 GCA_045639725.1 Candidatus Avigastranaerophilus sp.
TTAGGTATTAGAGGGCAAGTGGTTTGCCTGCTTGTTGACTCTTCGTTGGAGCAATGATAGAATTCACTAACATTTTAAATCAGGTGATTCCGATGCAGCGATTTCAGGCTTCATGGCTTGTAGAAACAATAATGGATAACATAACTGACTTGAGCGCCAGCCCGAGTTGGTTTTTTCCATGTGTATGCCTGTTTTCGCCAATGGAATGGCTTGCTCAGCGAAATACCAGAGTCATAATGAATGTGCCGGTTCACAGTCAGGCAATGCTTTTTAAAAGCTGGTTCTCAAAGTCTGACATGTTCCCTCAGGAAGATATCCTTAAGGCCTTTAACCAGATATTGATGAAAAACATCGATATAAATATAAATCCATTCAAAGGCTGGCTGGACACATATTTTACCAAGCAGCAGCTTGATTATCTACTTTATTGGCGTGAGGCTGCCAACGAACTGAATGATGAAGCGCTGAAAGGAACCTTCCTGGCAATCGTATCGCAGGTTATCAATTATTGGCTTGCCAATAACAGGGTGGGGCTCGAAAATACGTATAAGCCTGATGAAATACTGGCTTTTTATTATAAGCGCTATCGTGGCTTCCGAGACCACCTGACTGATTTCAAGGTAACAGAGCAGGCTGTTGAAGGCGTTAAGGCCGAAGAATGTTCAACAGTTGTATTTAATCTGGTTTTCGGTGATGAAGACTACCTTGAAGACGAGTCACAGATTATATATAACGCCTGGTTGAACGGCTACACAGATTTGGAAGAATCAAGGCGCAACTTCAGCGACGAGTTGAAAAGGTATGTTATCGAACTGAATTCGACAAAGAACTTCGATTTCTTCAAGAAAATGTCTGAAAATGCCAAAAGTGCCGCTTTTTGCTGGTCAGGGAAGGGGATTACCCCAAATTTCTACCAGCGCACGCTGATTACTCCACTCGAACACCTCATGGCTGACAGGTATCAGCATAGCAAACTTGTCTATAAGTGTATACACACCACTACTGATGCATACGACTATATTTTGCTGTGCTACTAAAATTTGTGTTGCTTAAGACCCCCCTTTTGTAAAGGGGGCAGGGGAGATTTCTACATACCGCTGTATAAAAGTAAACCTCCCTTAGTCCCTCCTTACAAAGGAGGGTTAAGCTTTGGAGCCGACCGCAAGATGCAATGCATACCTCCATTAGTCCCTCCTTACAAAGGAGAGTTAAGCCCCAACTACCGCCAAGCAGTAGAGAACCAAAACAATCCCCTATCAGCACATAAGTGCGCCCTCTTAGGCTTTAGCCGCCCTATTAATGTTAGCACACTTTCAGCCGAAGGCGTCCTAAAACAGTGCATTGAAAATGAGGTGGGTTTGTGGTAATATCAAGGCAATCATGATTAATAATGTACATTTGAAGGCACTAATCCTAGGACTCACCCTTTGTTTTGCACCTGTGAATTGTTCCGCATTTACAACTGATTCGGGACCAGTTTTCTTTATGGGTGAAGATATTATCCACCCGCATGGCATGGTGCTGAGCGTAAACGATATTTCCACAAAATCATACAGTGGTGGCCTTGGCACTTCAGGACAAAAGCAGGATTTGATGCTGAATCTGACTTTGGTTAACAATGGCGCAAATGACATTGAAATAAATCTTAGTGAAGATTTCGCACTAGACCTGGGTCCGCATCATTACCTTCCAATCAAGGACGGGAACAGCTATTCTGCTGATACGATAAATGTTGCTGCCGGCACTCAATCAAGAATTGATTTGACTTTCAGAGTTGATATCAAGGAAAAGAGCGCTCCAGAGTTGTTGTTCAATATAATGAATTCCAGCCTCAGAGTTGTCTGTGATGCTGAATTGGGCAAGATTGTTGCTGGTGGAAGCGTAACTACCTTTGAAGCCGAAGATGTTGCAAAAACGGCAAAGCTTCTTATGGACGCAGGCCGTCTTACTGCAGCCAAGGGTCTTTGTGAATCAATGCTGATCCGCAATCCAGACGAAAGCCGTTTCCTGTTGTTGATGGCTAAAATATACAGCAAGGTAGAAGATGACGAACAGACTGCTTATTACCTTAAAAAAATTGATGTCACTAAGATGAATGGCCCCGAAGAAGCTGAAGAAGCGGCTTTAATGGCTATTTCCATCGGCTACAATGAAGAAGCTTTGAATATTCTGGCTTCCTTTGATGCTGCTGGGCTTCTGAATAATTCGCAAAAGGCATTAAAAGCACGTGCTTATTATTACTGCGGCATGTATGACAAGGCTGAGGAAACCTTCTTGAGGCTGTTCTCAAATGGCTTCAGCGATACAAAGGCTTATTTTGCTCTTGGTAATGTCTACAACAAGAAGCATGATAACGACAAAGCTATCTATTATTGGGAAAAGGCTCTCGAAGGCGTTCCTGATTATTCTGAAGCATTGTTCAACATCGGTGTTGGTTATTTCAACAACGGCGATATGGCAAAAGCCAGAGATTACTGGACCCGCGTTCTGGCCAGCAGCCCGGATTCAAATACATTAGCAGCAGCAGAAGAAGCACTTAAAGGAACGGAATATTAATGGCGGCTTATCAAGTAAAATTACCGGTTTTTGAAGGACCATTCGACCTTCTGTATCACCTCATCACAGAACAGGAAGTCGACATTTACGATATTCCTATTGCTAAAATCACAGCTCAATATCTTGAATATATCCAGATGATGGAAATTCTTGATATGGACGTTGCCTCTGAATTTCTTGTAATGGCAGCAAATCTTATTGAAATTAAATCTAAGATGCTGCTTCCAAAAGAAAAGCCACAGGATTTTGACAGTGGTGACGAATTTATCGATGAAGCTTTTGCCGATGACCCAAGACAGCAATTGGTAGAACAGTTGTTGGAATATAAGCGCTTTAAGCTTGTGGCTGAAGAGCTTCGCGATATGGAACGCCGTGCTTCCAGAATCTTCACCAGAACCTGTGATATGGATATCCAGCCTGAAGAAATCCTGGAAATTAACATTGGTCCTATTGAACTGCTTGACGTATATCACACCTTATTGAGAAGACGTCTGGAACCTCCTATTCATAGAGTTGTTCTTGGCAAACTCAGTATTATTGATAGAATCAAGGAAATCAGAACTGCTCTTAAGAAATTCAAGGGCGAAATTACCTTTGCCAGACTTCTTAAAAAGAAAGCCACAAGGTATGATACCGTAATTTCATTTATGGCTGTTCTTGAAATGATAAAGGCTGGCGAAATCGGTTGTAATCAGAATGCTAACTTTGAACCAATTGTGATTTATCAGGGCAAGAAGGACGAAAAAGTTTCTGAAGACGAATATCTGGATGAAAAGCCCGATGATGTTTCTAAGATGCCTATGGCTAAGAACTTTAAGCGCGCTGATGATGATATCAAATCTATCAAGATTAATGATATTCCTGAAGAACTGCTTCAGTTCAAGACTCCTTCTCAGATTGAAGCCGAGAGAAAGGCCGCTGCCGAAGCTGCATTGGCAGCCGCTATAGAAGCAGGTCTGAATCCGGAAACCCCAGACTTGGTAGAAGCCAATGCCGAAGGCACTTCTGCAACTCCAGAAGCAGCGAACACTGTCGAAGTTGCTGGCACTGTTGCAGTAGAGACCTCCGATAGCACGTCCCCAATCCCCAATCCAGAGCCTCCGGCCCCTGCCACTCAATCCCAGGCCCCTGCAACAACCACTGATACCGAAGAGTAAGGAAATAATATGGAAGACATAAAAAAAATGGAAATGGCTGAAGAAGCTGAAAATCTTGAAGAATTGAATAAACTGGAAGGAAACGATTCTGAGTTTCCCGAAGAAAACAATGAGCACGTAACTTCCGTTCATAGAAATTCTCTTTTCGACGAACCTCTTCCAAGCGACAAGGAAAGCTTAAGCGCTGCTCTTGATGGTATCCTGCTGGTTCACAATAAGCCTATTACCTATGAGAAGCTTGCTAATGTTCTTGGCATCAGCCAGGAGGAAACAGAATCCATCGTTCTTGCCCGTAAAAAGGACTATGACGATAACCCAAAATGCGGCCTCCAGATTGCTATTCTGGAAAATGGCATCCAATTGGCTACCAAGGCAAAGATTTCTCCATTTATTCAGCGTCTCGATGGTCAGAAGCTAGTTTCTCTTTCTCTGCCTGCTCTCGAAACTCTTTCTGTAATTGCTTTTAAACAGCCTATTACTAAAGCAGAAGTTGACGCTATCCGTGGTGTGAACAGCGAAGGCGTTGTAAGCACTCTCTTGGAAAAGAAATTGATTTATATCTCAGGCGAAAAGGAAGCTCTTGGCAGACCTAGACTTTATTCTACAACACAGGATTTCTTATATTATTTCGGCATGAAGAGCTTGAAGGAGTTGCCGGTTCCTACTATCGATGCCAGTGATATCCTCACTCAAGCAGGCCAGAAGCCTGAACAGATAGAAGAAAGAAAAGAAGCTGAAAAAGATTTTAATGCAAGTCAGGGGTTTGTGCCGATAGAAGAAAATAATAACGAATTGGGTGAAGTGTCACAAAATGATACCGACCCACAGAATATTGGAGAATAGAATTGTCTTCTTCGCCATATCTAAAAAAGGTACTAGATAACGGTATTACCATTGTTGCAGAAAAGATAGACACTGTACAGAGCATTGCTTTGGGGATGTTTGTTCATAGTGGCGTCATTTATGAATCAGACAAAATGCACGGTGTCTCGCATTTTATTGAACATATGATGTTCAAAGGTACTCAGAAGCGTACCGCAAAGAAAATAGCCAGTGAATTCGACCGAATTGGCGGTGTTTTGAATGCTTTTACTTCGAAGGATTTCTGCTGCTATTACGCCCGTGTTGTAAAAGATAAGTTGGAAAAGGCCATCGATGTTCTTGGCGACATGATAATGAATTCTACATTCCCTCAGGATGAAATCGAACGCGAACGCCGTGTTATTCTTGAAGAAATCAAGATGTATGAAGATTCTCCTGATGAAATCATTCATGAGCTATTAGGCTCAAATATTTGGAAAAATGCCAAGCTTGGCCGTCCTATACTTGGAACCAAGAAAACCGTTGGCGCAATGACCAGAGACGATATTTACAAGGTTTTTGAAGAACAGTATGTTACTGGAAACCTGCAAATCTGTATTGCTGGTAACTTCGATTGGGATAAGCTTTGTACATTGATTGACAAGAAACTTGCCAATATGCGGCAAGGCACTTTTAACCATAGGCTTCACACTATTAAGCCGTCTGCAGATGCTTCTGTTTATGTAAAGAATATGGAGCAGGTTCATCTGACTCTTGGCACAGAAGGTGTTTCCTTCAAGGATGACAGGCGTTTTGCTTTAACAATTATGAATGCAGCCTTCGGTGGTGGAATGAGCAGCCGCTTGTTCCAGGAAATCCGTGAAAAGCGCGGTTTGGCTTACACTGTCTATTCTTATCATACTTCTCTTGCTAACACAGGTCTTTTTGGAATTTATGCAGGAACTTCTATGAATCAGCTTCCTATGGTTCTTGAGGTTTGCAGAAAAGAAATGGACCGCTTTGCAGAAAAGGGAATTAGCGCGAGAGAATTGGATGCTACGCGCGAGCAGCTTGAAGGTAATATGCTGCTTGGTCTTGAAAGCATGACTAATAGAATGAATAGATTATCCATGGGGTTCCTCTACGGCATAGAACCGCTTGCTCCGGAAGATACAATAGCACCATACCTTGCTGTTACTACAGACGAAGTCAATAAGCTTGCGAAGGAACTTCTTGATGAAAAGAAGCTGGCAATCACACTGATTGCTCCTTCTGCAGAAATAGGACCAATGCTGAAAAAAGCCGGTTATTCTGATAGGCACATAGAAGTCTTGGGCGCAGAAAAACTGGAAGAATAAAGGAGATATTTTACATGTCTAAAAAACGTATTGAAGCTTTAAGAAAGCTTTTCACAAAGAATTACGATGCTGTAATTTTTACGAACGTTGAAAATATTCGTTATTTAACTGGTTACACAGGAGATAGCAGCACTTTTGTTGTTACAAGAGAAAAAGCTATTTTCTTCACTGATTTCAGATTTCAGGAACAGTGTGTAAGAGACCTTAACGGTTGTGCAGAAATCGTTATCACTAAGACCGGCGAAGATACTATTTTTAATACCATTAATAAGCTTAAAATCAAGGCTTTGGGTTTTGAAAAGAATCTCGATGTTGCTCAATATATTGACATGACCAAGAAGTTTAAGGGCGAAGCACTTGTTCCAACCGAAAATCTTGTAGAAGAACTGAGACAGATAAAAGATAGCGAAGAAAAGAAATATTTACAGGAAGCCTTTAATATTGCTGATGAATCTCTCGGTATGCTTCTTGAAGATCTTAAGACTGGTATGACAGAAATTCAGGTTGCTGCACTTCTTGAATTCTATATGAAGTGTAACGGCTCTGAAAAGCCAAGCTTCGACACTATCGTAGCTTCCGGTCCAAACGCATCCTGCCCACATCATATTCCTACTGATAGAAAACTCCAGAAGGGTGATATGGTTAAGATAGACTTTGGTGCAACATTCAATGGCTATCACTCCGA
Source organism: Candidatus Avigastranaerophilus sp. (assembly GCA_045639725.1). Lineage (GTDB taxonomy): Bacteria > Muiribacteriota > Ozemobacteria > Ozemobacterales > Ozemobacteraceae > RUG334. Next base: position 6,558 of record JAZUDR010000267.1, read on the forward strand.
CATGACCAGAACCTTCTTTATCGGTAAGGCTACTCCTGAATTCAAAAAGATTTATAGCATCGTAGCTAAGGCTCAGACCGAAGCTATCAAGGCAATTAAGGTTGGGGAAGAATGCAAGAAGATTGACGCAATTGCCCGTAAGGTTATTACCGACGCTGGTTATGCAAGAAATTTCGGTCATGGTCTCGGTCATTCCTTTGGTTTGCAGATTCATGAAAAGCCAGCTTTTTCACCATTGAATCCAAGTAAAATTGAAGTTGGTCATACCTATACCGTAGAACCAGGCATTTATATTCCTGGCTGGGGTGGTATAAGAATTGAAGACTCTTTCTTGGTAACAAAGAAAGGGCTCCACAAGTTCACCAATTTCCCGAACGAGCTCATTGAATTAGAATTAGATGAACTCGAAGAAGATGTAGAAGAATAAAAAAGAACCGCCTCCCGCATGAGAGGTTATTTTTTTATTAACAGATAATGGAATATTGCCGATAGTTGAAAGGTAAAACTGTTAATCGGAGGTTTTTTATGAAAAAGTATATCACTGATTGGAAGGCACTGTTACCATTAGGAGCAATGATGGTGCTGGCTGGCATATTTACTTTTTCAGTCAACGCCGATTCTACTATTACTATTCCGATTCCAAAGGACTACCCGGATAGGAAGGTTACGCTTTCTTTAAGAATCCCTGCCCAGACAGAACCTCTGACACGCAAGGAACAAATGAAGCCTGCAATTGCAAGTAATCGTATCTATGTGTGGGATTCTAATCCTGTTCCAAAACTGTCTAATGATGATGAAGTCCACATTATTTTTGCAAATATGAGGAAAAAGGGTTGGATTAGATCGCAGATTTATAAAGACTGCGCTAATATGAGACCTCTTGAAAAATGTTACGCAGTAAAAGTATTGATGCATATTTGTGATAACGTAATAGAACTTGGTCAGGCCAAAAATTTCAGCAATGCTGTAAAACGCGTAAACCTCACAGCTTCAGATGTTGAAGATTTAAGAAGAATGGTTAAGCGCTTTAGTAAGGAAATAGTTCTTTTCAGCGGAAATCCAAACAAGATAGATAAAGATCTTCTGGTTATTCAGGAACGCTTGAAGACAAATAATCAGGGTATCCTGAAGGTAATCAGAGTTGAGGGCACCGATGATGGTGCTACAGTCATCCATATGACAGTAGATTAAGCCAAAAAAAAGGCCGTTCAATCCGAACGGTCTTTTTTTTGGCAAATTTTATCTAACATTTTTTGCTTTGTTCTTGCGGGATGAGCTTTTTCTGAGTATAATGTACACAATATAATCCCCGGAGGGAACAAATGCGTAATTATAAGCTAGGAAAGGCTTGTTTTGGAGTCGGTTTGGCAATAATGATGTCATTAGGCATCGCTTATGCTGCTGACCTCGAAAAAGATATTAATAACGGATTAAAGAATATAGCTAAAGACAGCTATGTAGCCAGCAAAACAGTAAATGGCGTATCAGCATCTGCTTACGGTAAAGATTCAAATGCTATAAGCAATTTCCAGAGAATGCTTGTTTCTGATGTAGAAAAAGCATCAGACATCGACGCTGCTATTGAACAGCTTCGCATTTATGGTTGCGGTGTAAGCAACAATTCTGAAAAATGTGCTTTCAATGAAGGCTTGAATCTTCTTGAAAAGCGTGTAAAGTTTTTGTCTCAGACTGAAAATCCAAAGCTGAGCGAAAAGCTTAACTATTTTGACGCTATCCGTAAAGAATTTGAAGAAGCTCATGAAAACATTACAGAAGCTTCAATGATTAGTGCTTCTGTTAATCGTGCTGCAGCTCCTGCTACAAAAAAATCAACAAAGAAGACTGCTAGAACAGCTATTGCTCCAAATGCAAAGCTTGGTGCACATGTTGCTAATGGCAAGACTTCCTTCAGCGTTTATTCTCCAGACGCTACAGAAGTAGTTCTTTATCTGTTCAACAAACCAACAGACAAGAAGGGCACTGCTGTTGCAATGAAGAAGAGTCCTGACGGCATTTGGAAAGCCGTTGTTGATGGCGAACTCTACGGAACTTATTACGGATTCACCGCTGATGGTCCAAAGGGTCCTGGTTTCCTTTTCGACAAAACAAGATTACTCTCTGACCCATACGCATTTGCTAACTATAATCACGATGGTAAGTCTATTGTTGTAGACAGAAGTTATAACTGGAAGTGCACTAACTTCAAGCGCCCAGCAGCTAAGGATGCTGTTATTTACGAAATGCACGTAAAAGACTTTACAGCTCACAAGAGTTCTGGCGTTAAGGAAGCTTACAAGGGCAAATACCTTGGTTTGCTTTCTGGTAAGGGCACTGGCAAGGTTCTCGGTCACCTCAAGGAATTGGGCGTTAACACAATTGAATTGATGCCAATTCATGAATATGACAACAATTTCGCAGGTCACTGCAACCATTGGGGTTATATGACCAGCCATTTCTTTGCTCCTGAATCAGCTTATGCTTCTGGTGCTAATGGTCAGGGTGTTAAGGAATTGAAGGCTACAATCGATGGTCTTCACAGTGAAGGCTTTGCTGTTATTCTTGACGTAGTATTCAATCATACAGCAGAAGGCAATCATGAAGGTCTTCCAATCAACTTTAAAGGCTTTGATAACGCAGGTTATTATCGTCTGATGCCAAATGACAAGAATTATTACTGGAATGGCACTGGTTGTGGTAACGAAATGCATACCGAAAGCCCAATATGCCACAAAATGGTTCTTGATTCTTTGAAATACTGGATGTCTGAATACAAGGTTGACGGATTCAGATTCGACCTCGGCACCATTATCGACAAGGGCACTATGCAGGCAATCATTGATGAATTACCGGCTTCTACAATTCTTACCTCTGAACCATGGGCTGCAGATTGGCAGCGCAATCAGTGGGCAAAAGCAGATTTCCGCAACACCAAGCTTGCTAAGTGGAATGATGACTTCCGCGAAAAGGTAAGAGGTCTTGCTTTTGGTAATGTAAACCGCAACGATTTGATGACAGTTCTTGCTGGTTCATGCTTCTGGTGGGCTGCTAAGCCAGCTGAAAGCTTGAATTATGTTGAAGCTCACGATGGCTATACTCTTTATGACCTGTTCAAGGGTGATAAGAAGAAAGTAAGAATGGCAGCAGTTGCACTTCTTACTGCTCAGGGTATTCCAATGCTTCACGCTGGTCAGGAATTTGCCCGCAGCAAGGGTGGCAATGACAATTCTTACGATCAGGACAACGCAGTTAACTGGATTGACTGGTCTGTAAAAGAAAAGAATAGAGATATCTTTGATTTCTATAAGGGCTTGATTGCACTCCGCATGAAATACCCGAACTTCAGACAGCCAGTTGCTATGAATAACCAGACTCTTGAATGGTTACAGCCAGCTAATCAGAATGGTCTTGGCATGTATCTCAAGGGCAAAACCAATTTCTTGGTTCTTTTCAATGGCGACAACAACAGCTGGATAAAGTCGGATCGTAGCCATGTCGTTCTGTGA
>JAZUDR010000268.1:0-6640 GCA_045639725.1 Candidatus Avigastranaerophilus sp.
CATTATCATGTTTTCAAAACATATTTTTAATTTATCACTATATTGTCAATAATCATTATCAACAACTTAATAATATTATCAAAATTCAAAATTAACATTTTATCGATTTATATAATATTGTTAATAAATTATCTATTTAATCACATTTATAAAATAAGAATTTTCACCATTTCACCAAATGTTTTATTATCATTATTCTGATTTTATGTATTTTTAATAATTTTTAGAGTATAAAGCATGTTCCAATATTTAATTCATAATTCATAATGCATAATTCATAATTGAATGTTTTGATTTGGTGCTGCTTTTAGGGAGTTTGTGGCGAGTTTCGAGCCAGAAGCTTAAAGCCTAAAGCCTAAAGCTTAAAGCTGGTCTAGTTACACCTTCTACTAAGCCAATATAAAACTTATCCCTCTCTGCTGGTGGCCGTTGGCTGCCAATAGATATATAAAAATTAAGATTTTAAGCAGTAAATACCGATAACTTAACTGTATAAAACTCTAAAAAATCTACAAATCCGTATCTATTCTCAATTCCGACAGAGATTAACCTAAGGAGGCAATCTATGTTAAACACTATATTGCAGGGCGTGGTCCAGGGCCTGAGTGAATTCCTGCCAATTTCAAGTTCAGGTCACCTTACCCTGGTTCAGCATTTTACAGGCAACACTAACCTTGAAGCCAACATGACCACCGACATAGCCTTGCACTTCGGGACATTAATCGCTGTATTCTATTATTTCCGTAAGGATCTGCTCCCCTACTTCACCGTTTCTGGCTGGAAGGATGAAGCGAGACGAAAAATAGCACTACTTATAATAGTAGCAAGCATACCAACAGCACTCATTGGTCTTGGTCTCAAAAAGCAGTTTGAAGCAATGTTTTCAAGTCCAACAGCAGTATGCGTAGCTCTCTTTATTACTGGTATACTTTTGTTAGTTTCAGAAAAACTCAAAAAGAATGCCCAGAAAAAGGCAGCTGAAAATCCTGAAGAAAAAGAAGCTTCAGACTCCCCTACCCTATCTGAGCTTTCTTACAAAAAAGCAATCATAACAGGAATCGCCCAGGGAATTGCCTGCACACCTGGCATCTCTCGTTCCGGTTCAACCATAGCCGCTGGTCTTCTTCTCGGACTCAAGGGGAATGACGCAGCAAAGTTCTCTTTCCTTCTAATGGTTCCATCAGTCGGTGGAGCTACTCTATTAGAAGTAATTAAAGTAATCAAAAACGGCCAGCTTACAGAAGGTCTTGTTCCGGCAAACCTAATTGTTGGAGCAGTAACAGCTCTGATAGTTGGTCTTCTTTCCTTAAAGTTCCTTACTTACATTATTAATAAGCAGAAGCTATCATACTTCGCTTATTATCTGTTTGTAATTTCTATTGTATGTATTTCACTGATTCAATTTGCGGGGATGTAAACAATGAACACCAAAAAAATTCTCTTACCTGAAAGCGACTTTAAAGGACGCACAAGAACAAGAAAGCGAAAGCGCGAAGAAGCGACCGAACTGCACAAAAACAGCGAAGGCACCTTCTCAACACGCCCTCTGCGTTCAAAATGCGCAACCTTAGTCACTGACCAAAGACAACGCAACGAAGCCACTGGCCTGGTAATGATCGGGCTCAGTGCTTTTTCGCTATCTCTTACACATTACATCAGCTCATCAGGCATCCCCGGCCTGATAAGCAGTTCAATGGTGTATCTTGGTATCGGCGTTTACATTATCCCTACTCTCGTTGGATTAATGGGAATTCAGAAATTCCTCGACCGTCCTTTCCAGAATCTTGGTTGGAGAATCGCCGGCTCATTAGGCACACTGCTCTTTGGGCTAGGTCTTTTCTATACTGAAGGTGGGAAATTGGGTTCCTGGTTCTATAGTGCTTTCGCAGGTATCTTTGGTGGCATCCCAACAAAGATTCTGTTCACTGCACTTTTGCTCTCATCAACAATTTTTGCATTAGACATACTATATAAGGATGTCCTTGGTGCACTTCTTGTTGTTGGAAGTCTGCTTACCAGATTCCTGAAATTCTGCTGGGAAGTAAGCCTGAATCTCATCAGTATGTCAATCGGTGCTGTAAAAACCACAACAAAGTTCTGTGCTGTTTCATTTAACAGAATCCGCCAAACCTGTGAAGAAAAACAGCTGGATCCAAACAGCAACCTTGGCAAGCTCTTAGCATTCAGACCTCATTTCCACAATGAAGAATCAGAAAAAGAAGCAGAAGAAACCAATGTAACCGAAGTAAAAGAAGCAATCCACATTCAGGAAGAAAATCAGGTTCTCCAGAATGAACAGGTTTCTGAAAACGCATCAACCAATAAAGTTGTTTCAATCAACAAAAAACAGGTTGTTGAAGCCGACGAAGAAGAAGCTCAGATTATCCCAATACCAAAGCTCTTCAACCAGAGCCCGGAAATCGAAGAAAAAGAAGAAACACCTGTTTCCGCCACAGCCAGTGTTTCGTCCGTTCAGATTTCCAATATTGCTTCAGAATGTGTATTCGTAAATTCTTCTATCTCAGTCATTGCCGCCAATTCAATGCCTCAGCCAGAAGAAAAAATCTCTACTCCTTCTACACAGTCCAACATCGTTGAACTTCCCATAAACAAAGAAGAAGCAGTTGTTGAAGTTCAGGAAAACGTTGTAAACGAAGTCGAAAAAGAAGAAAACATTTTCGAACAGAAACAGCAGATTACTGAAGAATCAACAGAAGAAAAGATTGCTGAAGAAGAAGCAAAAGAAGAAACAATCAATGCACAGATTGACGCACCGGCTAATGAAGCAGCAGAAAATGTATGCACAGCAACTTCCTCAGAAACTTCGGTACATAGCGATTCTCATGAAACATTTGTTGAAAAAGAACAGGTTTATCTGGAAGATAATCGCATTGACCAGGAACTCAAACAGGCAGAAATCACAGAACAGCCAATACATATCAATAAATATGCAGACTGCAAGCTTCCGCCACTTGAATTACTGAGAATTCCTCCTGTAAAGATTTCCAATGCCGATATTCAGTCAGAATTAAGCTACCGTTCTGCTCATCTGTTGAAAACTCTTGGTGAATTCGGAATCAAGGCTACCATTACTGACATTGTTCAGGGTCCTGCAGTTTCAAGATTTGAATTGAAGCCAGCTCCAGGCGTAAAAGTAAGACAGATCACATCACTTACTGACGACATCGCCCTCTCACTGGCTGCTCAGTCCATTGCCATTGAAGCACCGATTCCTGGCAAATCAGCTCTCGGTATCATTATTCCAAACACCAAACCGACACCCGTTTACTTCTACAATCTGTTAAAGGACGAACAGTTCACAAAGTCTCCAAATCTTTTACAGGTTGCAGTTGGCGTAACAATTAACGGCACTAACATCTACACAAATCTGGCAGAAATGCCACACCTGTTAATCGCAGGTTCAACTGGTTCTGGTAAATCAGTCTGTGTAAACTCAATCATAGCAAGCATCTTGTTCAGAGCAAGAGCCGACCAGGTTAAGTTTATTATGATAGACCCGAAGATGGTTGAACTTTCTGGTTATAACGGTATCCCCCACCTCATCGCTCCTGTAGTAACCGATCCCGCCAAGGCCTCTGGTGCACTGATGTGGGCAGTAGAAGAAATGGAAAAGCGTTACAAGCTTCTCTCTAAATGTCAGGGTGTGAAGAACATTGCAACCTACAATGAAAAGCTTGAACAGCTTAGAAATGAAGTTGATCCAAGACTCGAACCAATGCCATACATCGTAATTGTAATCGATGAACTGGCAGACCTTATGATGACCTGTTCTGCAGAAGTTGAAGGTTCTATCTGCCGCCTGACCCAGATGGCCCGTGCAGTAGGTATGCACCTGATTATTGCAACACAGCGTCCATCAGTAAACGTTATCACTGGTTTAATCAAAGCCAACTTACCAAGCAGAATTGCATTCTCAGTATCAAGCCAAGTCGACTCAAAGACCATTCTTGATGCAGCAGGTGCAGAAAAACTACTTGGCAAAGGCGACATGTTGTTCCTTCCAAAGGGTCTTACAAAGCCCAAGAGACTGCAAGGCCCCTATGTATCTGACAATGAACTTAATGATCTGATAGCATTTGTTAAGTCTCAGGGAAAACCTGAATACATTAACGAAAATGAATTCATCAGAAATAAAAATGATGAAGAAGAAGATGATGAAAACGACGAAGAAGTCGATTCTGACTTGTCTTTGATAGATGCCATCAAAAAATATTTATCAAATCAAGAAAAAACTTCAACAAGTATGCTTCAAAGAAAGTTCAGAATAGGGTATAATAGAGCGGCAAGAATTATGGACCAATTAGAAGAAGAAGGAGTCGTTAGTCCCTCTGACGGTTCCAAACAGCGTAGAGTGCTTAATGGAAGGAGCAATGCTCAGGTATGACCAAGGAAAGATGCCCATTTCTGGGTAAAGTGAGAGACGGAAGCATTTCTGGATGCGAGTGTATTCAGGAACAATGCATGTTCTATCGTGCGGAACAATCAAGATGTGTTTTTCTTGAAATCGGCACTGCGTCACAGGAATATCTTGAATCTCTCAAGAGAATGGCCGAACAGAATGAATTAACATTGATGCGCGAACGAGCTTCAAGCTTTTCAGAAACAGAAAAGAAGGAACGCGTTCAGCTTTATGCTAGTCAGGCTGATATCAAAAAGAATCGTGGCAGCTTTGAAAAAGCCCTTTTGGAATACAAAAAGGCTCTTATTCTGGCTCCTCAGGACCCGGGTATTCATCGTTCTCTTGGTGACATTTACTCAATTCAGGGCACTCTGGATGAAGCTATTTCGTCCTACCGCCAGTCATTACATCAGTATCCCGATGACGGTGAAACCTGGATCAGACTTGTCTTACAATACCGTGCAATAGGTGCCAGTCTTCCAGACCGTGAAAAGCGTTACGAAGCTATTATTGAAAAAATCAAGAATGAATTGACTGAAGTAAAGAACGAAGCAACGGTCAATGCTGTTCTTGGTAATACCTATCTTATTCTTCATTCCCGTAACGAAGAAAAGTTTGAAGAACAGCGCAAAAAAGCTCGTGAATTAATGGAAAAAGCCTTAGAGCTTGATCCAGCAAATATCTGGGCTCATCTTGGTCTCAAAGACGTTAAGCTCTACAACAATGATTATGAAGGCGCTATTGCCCAGCTTCTAGAGGGAATGAAGCAGAATCCGGACAACTCCCGCCTCAGCTTCGAACTTGGTGAATGCTATCTTCTCGCCCATGCTGAACATGCATTAGCAAATGAAGATTGTCTGAACAAAGCCTCAGAAAATTATTCAAAGCTTCTGCAGCAAGACCCGGGCTATGCTCCAGCCTACTTCCGTCTTGGTTATATCAGTGAACAGAAAGCCTCCTACGACCAGGCTATTGAATATTACAAGCAGGGCTTAGACATCAACCCAATCAACCAGTTTGCTCACTTCAGACTTGGTAAGATTCACCTGATTATGGGTATGACTGAGCTTGCAATCTCAAGATTCAAGGAAGTAATCGAACTTTCCAAGAACCGTATTCATGAAGTTTATCAGGAAGGCTACCGTTTCAATAAACTGAGATTCTTCAAGGAAGCCAGCGCTCTCGAAGCCTGGATTGAAATGGGTAAGATTCTTGTCAGACGCAGACAGTATGACGATGCCTCTGATGCGTTCCAGAAAGCACTCAGCATTGATAAATCAAGTCCTCTTGCAATTACTAACCAGATCGATCTATTCAAAATCAGAAACTGTGATAGTAAAGATGCCGACACAGTATTCAGCAAATACATTGAACAGTTCAAGAATGCAGCAATGGTTGACTTCCAGAACCCAGTTGCGCACTACGCACTGGCATATGCATGTCAGGTTCTGCCGGCAATTCTTGCAGATAAGCAGGAAGAACGCACAGAAGAAGCTCTCAATAGCTTCCAGATGGCTATCAACCTCAAGCCAGATTTCAAGTGGGCTTACTGGGGCCTGAAGAATTCCTACCTTACTATATTGGAAGACTCTACCCCACTCTACGAACAGGCACTTGAAGCTTGTAAGCTTGTTACTGAATTTGATGCTGAAGACCCGAGAGGTTACTTCGAAACTGGTGATGTATACCATAAGATGGGTGATACCGAACAGGCACTCACATATTTTGAAAAGGCTCTTGAAAAGGACAAAACCTACATTCCAGCCTATCTGAATATGGCCGCCATAAAGCATAGCACCGGTAACAATGATGAAACCATCAAGCTTTATCAGAAAATCATTCGTATCAATCCAAACTTTGCACAGGGTTATTATGAACTTGGCCGCGTTTACCAGGAAATTGGCGAAAACGAAAAGGCACTTTCTAATCTCCGCAAAGCAATTGAACTTGATATTGATTACATTGAAGCTCACTTTGCAATTGGTCAGGTATGCTATGAAGAACATCAGGACGAAACAGCTAAGATTCGCTTCAGCAGAGTAATAGAACTTGTCCCAGAAAATGCAGAAGCCCACTATTATCTTGGTATGGTTCACCACCGCAATGGTGACTTCAAGCTTGCCGTAGATGAACTTGAAACAGCAATCAAGCTTGCCAAGGATTCCACCAAAATGGAATTTGATCTGGCTGGCCTCTATGTCAATGCTAATCAGTGGATTG
>JAZUDR010000269.1:0-2772 GCA_045639725.1 Candidatus Avigastranaerophilus sp.
AGATTTGTTCTCCACAAAAATCCCTTATCCCCATCTTCCCCCCAAAGTCAAAAGACTTACCTTTCAAATTTTATTTTTATTTCTATGTATAATGTTGATATTATAGCATTTTAAAGCGGTTTTTACAACTTTTCTTTGCAATCAATAAAATTTCTTTATTAAGCGTTACTATTATAGTATAACAAGTACATTACACACGAACATTTTAGGCGATTTTAAGTAATTTGTCCACATTTCGAAGCACAATACGATGCCACAAGAAAAAATAGCAGCTACCCTTCACGAATAGTTGCTATTTAATATTTAGTAATTATTCTTCTTTATACGGTTTCATACTCAAAAAAACAATATTCATAACTATTACAATGAAAGAAACAACCAACATAGAAAGCCAAAAGCCATAGTCTAAGCCAAACATTTGCGTACTTCCAAAAAATTTTATCCATAAAGCATTCCAATTCATAGTCAGAACCTCCTTTACAACAATTCCCCATAATGGCGAACATAGGCTTTTTTCAAGCTAGTTGCCAATAACATATATAGCAAAATACAAGGGATCAAATATACAAAGTAGCTCATAGGCAAAGCAATAAAACCAAGCATTTTGCCGAATTCAGTGAATGGAATAATAGTTAACAGAGCTATACCCGCAGTTGTTAACAGAGTCAAGGGAGCAGAAGCATGACTTTGCAGGAATGGCAGTTTCGGTGTGCGGATCATATGAATTACCAAGGTTTGACTCCACATAGATTCAACAAACCAACCAGCTTGGAACATTGCTGCATAAGCAGTTTGCATTTGTGTTAATTCTGCACCGCTGAAATGCTGTGCCAAATCATTAAAGAGAATACCATTGGACACGAACATAGGACAGAAAACAAAGTACATAAATATATAAGTTGTAAAGTCAAAAATGGAACTAGTTGGTCCAATCCAAATCATAAAGTTGCCTACGCTAGAAGCATCCCATTTTCTGGGAATCTTAAGGAATTCCTCATCTACGTTATCCCAAGGAATAGCAGTACAGGACAAATCGTAAATCAAATTCAGGAAAATCAGGTGAATGCTTTCCATCGGCAAGAACGGAATAAGTGCGGAAGCAGCTAAAACAGAGAACATATTACCAAAGTTAGAGCTAGCAGTCATTTTGATATACTTAATCATGTTAGCATAGGTTTTTCTTCCTTCAATAATACCTTCCTCAAGTACGGTCAAATCTTTTTCCAAAAGGATAATATCTGCAGATTCCTTGGCAATATCTACTGCAGTATCAACGGATATTCCTATATCCGCTGCTTTCATAGCTGCAGCATCGTTGATTCCATCACCCATAAAGCCAACGGTGTGATGGGATTCACGTAATACTCTCACGATTCTAGCCTTTTGATCCGGTGTCAGTTTAGCAAAAACATCAGTAGTTTCTGCAGCCTCTGACAAATCATAATCATTCATTTTGGCAACATCAGAACCTAAAAGCATATTGCGTACCTCTAAACCAACCTGTTTACAGATAGTACGAGTAACTTTTTCATTATCACCAGTTAGAATTTTAGTTGTAACACCATGTTCCTTCAGCAGTTTAATAGCATCGGCCGTAGATTCCTTAGGCGGATCCAAGAAAGCAAGATAACCCATCAAAACCATATCACATTCGTCTTTTACACTGAAGGTTGCTATAGGAGAAGGATTACTTTTCTGAGCTAAAGCCAATACTCTAAAACCATCATCATTTAAAGAATCAACGGTTGCTAAAATACTTTGACGCAATCCATCAGTTATGGGCTTCACTGTACCACTAATTTCAACATAGGAACAAATAGCCAGCATTTCCTCAACAGCACCCTTGGTAACCATTTGAGTTTTGCCTTCCTTATTTTTAACCACTGTCGTTAAACGGCGGCGCTTGAAATCAAAGGGAATCTCATCTATCTTAATGTAGTTTTCCGACAAATCTAGCAGTTCTGGATTTTCTGCTTCAATCTCTTCAGTTTTCTGAATAATAGCCAAATCCATCAAATTCTTATAACCAGTTTGGAAATAACTGTTTAAATAAGCATGTCGCAGAACACGCATATCATTATCGCCTTTAATATTAAGATGATATTCTAAAACTACTTTATCTTGAGTTAAGGTTCCTGTTTTATCTGTGCATAAAACATCAATAGCACCAAAATTTTGAATAGAATTAAGGTTCTTAACAATAGTTTTCTTTTTGCTCATAGAAACTGCACCCTTAGCTAAGCAAGTGGTTACAATCATGGGCAACATTTCCGGTGTTAAGCCTACAGCAATGGAAATACCGAAAAGGAAGGCTGCTAGCCAATCCCCTTTGGTAATACCATTAATGAAGAAAACTAACGGCACCATAACCATCATAAATCGAATCAACACCCAGGAAACAGAATTGACACCTTTAGAAAAGCTAGTTTCTACTGCTTCGCCAGCAACCGCAGAAGCCATAGAGCCAAATAAAGTATGGTCTCCTACAGCAATTACTACCGCTGTAGAAGTGCCGGATATAACATTACTTCCCATAAAGGCGATATTATTATAATCTGTTATAGAGGCTTTTTCCTCGTTAACCGCTGCCAGCTTTTCTATAGGTTCACTTTCTCCTGTCAGACTTGCTTGACTAACAAATAAATCTTTAGCTTCCAGAATACGGACATCGGCAGGCAGCATGTCGCCAGCAGAAAGGTGAACAACATCACCTACAACAACATCCTGCAAAGGTATCTCTATTTTTACCTGATCTCTGCGAGTAACAGTACA
>JAZUDR010000270.1:0-5910 GCA_045639725.1 Candidatus Avigastranaerophilus sp.
GAAGGAGCCTTCAGCATTGATGTTGTATTCCCAATTGCCACGTTTCCATTCGTAGCCGACTTCAGCAATTCCAGTATTGCCATTGAGTGTTGGGGAATCTGTTCTGCCGAGTGTTGCAACTGTAGCTTTGCTGTCACCTGCAAATTCATGTTCCCAAGCCAGACCCCAGTAAGCCTTTGCAGACTACATCATCTTAAGCATAGCTTCAAGACCTATTTTTAGCATACGCTTTTTTCCTTCAAAAACTTTATTAACGTAAGGATTGTAAGCACTATCATTCAAAGGATTGCCATCTACAGTTGTAATTGCGCCAGCTTTGATATTGTTGAGAGAAGCAATAACCAAAAGAGATGCTATTTCCATTTCCACACCTAGAACTCCAGCCTTTTGATAAAGAGCAAAATTAGATGGAATTACTTTTGAAGGATAGAATAAACTGCTTGTTAATATAATACCTCTCTTATATGGAGCCTTAAACTTTTTACAAGTAGCTTCAATAGCATCACAAACAGTATTATCAGCAATAGCCGGATATGCAAGAGGAACCATAAGAGGAGTAACCCCCTCGCCTCTTACTGCACCAGAAACGATTATATGATCGCCCTGCCCAAGTCCATTCTGAATTCCACCGCAAGTTCCCAGACGTATAATTACCTTTGCACCCAGGTTAATTAATTCCTGAAAACAAATTGCTGCGCCATCAGAACCCACACCATGAGAAGTAATCGTTATCTTCTTTCCTTTATAGGTTGCAAGAAGAGTTCTGTATTCACGATTATAGGCAACTTCTTCATAAGAATCGCAAAGTTCTGCAATTTCTATAGTTCTAGCAGGATCCCCACATACAAGAACGTATGGGGATACCTTATCTGAAGTAGTTTTTACAAGTGGCGCTTCATAAACAGGAGTATCAACTCTCTTTGATGCCTTTACAGTTTTTACTGCTTTTATAGCACATTCTTTCTTGAAATTCTTTTTTGCGGTTGTCATTTAGGTGTAATCTCCATTCATTAATTGGCTAAAACCAAAATTATTATTATAAATCTATCAATTCTTATAGATAAAACACAACAAAGCATACCAGAATATAAAATCTTAATATGCTTAAAGACTACTTAAGAAAATTATTTGTTTTTTCTATCTTTTTCAATAAGAATTTTAACGGCATCGCAAGCTGTTTTAATAGCTTTGTCCATTGCATCGGCAGAATCTTCTATGTCAGAATAAGAAACTATTGCACCAGCACGACAACCTCTTATAGAAGAAATAACAAAAATAGCTGCTGATTCCATTTCTGTAACCGTTACATTAGCTTTTTGCCACATTTTGCAACGATCTGAATAAATATCGCCTATAGGAACAGTTTCAGGAGAAAGTAGCGTATATAATGAATCTTTAGTAAATGAAATTCCTTCATCAAATGTATATCCTAATGCTTCAGCTGAATAAGCTAATGCATCAACAATATGTCTGTCAGCTACAGCAGGATATTCAATCGGAACATATTGACGAGTTGTTCCCTCATCTCTTACGGAAGCGGTAATAATGCCGCCTATTGATTTGGGATTGCGTTTCTCTTTTGGCATCATAGGGCCTGCTGTACCCACTCTAATGAATGTGTCTGCACCGCAAGCAATCAATTCTTCAATAGCAATAGCAGTTGAAGGACATCCCATACCTGTTGATGTAACAGAAACTTTTTCGCCAAGTAATGTACCTGTCCAAGTTTTAAGTTCTCTGTTGTGAGCAACAAGCTTTGCATTATCTAAATATCTTGCTATAAGGTCTGTTCTAAAAGGATCACCTGGCAACAATACATATTTGCCAACATCTCCGACTCCACATTTGATATTAAAAGCTTTACCATCTTTCATCCATACCATTTTTTTTCTCTTTGCAGATTTAAAATTGGATATTATCTTTGTAAATTGTGAAATAAATACCGTAGGTAAATTTTATCTAAGAAAAAAGTAGAATGTCAATAATCTTCTATATTTCTACAGTATTTGAATCGCCAAATTATTATCTCTTAGAGAAGAAATCACCGCCACCAAAATCTTTCCAGGTTTTATACAGATCTAAGTAATAAAAAGCAAGACAAGAGTGCTTTTCAGAAGAGCGGTTCTTAACCCAAACAGCCTGGGTTAGGAATAATAAAATGAATGATTAATTAAGTTTTTTATTTATTGCAGTATTTATTCCCGTTAAAGAAACAATATCCTCAAATAGCCAGTCTTCTGATTCATCAAAATAAAATTCATCTTTTCTTCTTTTAAATATTCGATAAGGCTTACTTGATGAATTATCATAGATATGACATATATCACACACTGGAATTACTTCTTTTATCAAAGCTAAAGATTTGGAGTATCTGGAAATTACTTTATCAGTAGGAACATCATGTCCACCGTTTAAAGCTCTTAATTTTATTCTATTTACATTGATTACAGGATCAAAAGTAATTACATAATAACAACGAATAAAATATCCCTGAGCCTTGGCTCTTTTTAATAATTTTAAATTTCTATCTGTAGATAAAACTGTTTCGAAACAAAAACTGAGGTTTCTCTTTAAATGCTCTTCCCTTTGCTGCTCAGCAATTTGTGCTGCTTCTATATCTGAACATTTAAGGTTTTTCTTTATTTCATCAGCATTGATATAATCAAAATTTGGCTTTAAATATTCAGTAAAAGTCGATTTACCAGAGCCATTTGGTCCTGCAAATACAACTATCTCAGGCTTCTTGTCTGATTCGTTCACTATATCTGCCCTTTAACAATTTTTCACCGATTACGACTCTGGTACCGTCACTGTTAACCTGATAAATCTTCTGATCAGTTGAATCATAAACTATTGCAGGAATACCTAATATCTGTTTCTTTTTTAAATCCATTTCAACAGCAGCCTTAGCTAATCTGTCTACATCAGCATCAGTAATGTTTTCTGCCATTGCTTTTCCTCCGTTTGTTTAATTATAACATTCTAGCACATAATACACAAGGTAGGTTATGATGGCACTGACGCGAGAATGAAGACCGCTAGCGTGGAATTGATTGTTTCAGTTTCTAGCTTCCGACTTTCTCGGCCAGCAGCCAATAGCTAATAGCCAAAAGCCTATTGCAACATACCTTATACTTTCTTGGTATTAAATAATGCCCTGCTTCTAGCTTCAAGCTTCAAGCTTTCCAGCTCTCTCGGCTGAGAGAGGGCTTTTTTTATCAGAAGTTGTAGTTGATGTTGAAAGAACCGGTTACGCCTTCGCGCTTACCGAAGGAGCCTTCAGCATTTATATTGTATTCCCAGTTACCGCGCTTCCACTGGTAACCGACTTCGGCAATTCCAGAATCACCCTTGAGTGACGGAGAGGCTGTTCTTTCAACAATATTTGGTGTAATCAAGGTTGCACCACTTGCGCCAGCAAATTCGTGTTCCCATGCAAGACCCCAGTAAGCGGTTGCTGCGTTTTTCTTAGCATATTCCATTCTGAAGCCGAAGCGCAGGTTGTGGCTGTTGGTGCTGTCGAAATCGTATTTATCCCCGTTGAGATCGCCTTCCATTGAGCCAACATGGTTGAAAGAGTATCTGCCGTATACATCCATGGTCTTGTTGCCACCCACATTGTGCTTGTGGCCCATACCGAAGGTCATGCTATAGTATGTAGCCTTGTCATCATAACTGCCATCCTTGCAACTCCAGTCTGCATCAACCTTACCAGCAGAAATGCTGCCCTGATAGTAGTATTTGCTATTGGCTTCCTGATGGAACATGAGACCGGCGCCGAACATCTTGCTGTCGCCGTCACCACGGTAACTACCGTCATTGTGAGTAGAGAAGTTACTCTTACCATACTGGAAGAACAGACCGTAAGTAGCGTCAGGATTTTTGCTGCTCATGCCCTTCTTACCGATACCGAAACCGACGTTCCAGCTATCAGACTTAACATAAGAACCTGTATTATATGTTAAATTACCACCGCCCAAAGCAGCAAAAGTCGCAAAGTCAGTTTTTGTAGGAACAGTTTTTATATTGCTGTTATTTTCAGAATTATCTTTGGCTGCATCAATTCTGCTTACATCCACTGCCATAACCATATTTCTATTGAGTTTGCCTGCAACAAGTTCACTAGTGTAGTTAACAAGGGCCGTAGTAGCAGAGATAGCTTCAACAGGAGCCTTAGTGTTATTATTCTGTTGTTCGCCTTTAATTAAAAGGTTCAAAGAGCTTCTTTCCAAGGCAATATCACTAATCTTATCAGTAAGACCTTTTATTATCTTTTCCTGCTTACTGAAATGCTTGATTCCGCCTTCACAATTAATCAGTCTTACCTTGTCACCAACCTTGAGATTATTAGTAGCCTTGGAAGCATTAACAGTAATCTTCTTGGTTGGTTCCAAATCAAGGCTGTCAGCAACAGTGAGCATTATACTACCGTTCCTGGTTTCAGATGGAAGGTTGAATTCCATTTTTTCAAAGTGTGTTATAGCTCTGACTCTGGCATTGAGAGTATCAACCTTCAGAGTATTGCCACTTGACCAGTAGCCTCTCTTAGTGCTATAGCCACCGTGGATTTTACAGTTATTGAACTGAATCGGAGAAACGATTTCAACAACACCACCAGAAGGTATACTGTCGCCTTCACTATAGATGCCGTAAATATTTTCACACTCAGATATGTCAGGTGCTGAGGAAGCTCTTTCGTAGCCTGCTCTCATATTGGAAGCGGTGCTGCCGCCTAGAGTCAGAGTCTTATTGCCGACAATATTACCTTTTTCATCAAGGAAAGCACCGGCAGCGAAGGTATCCTTGCATTCAATGGCTATCTTGCTGTCATCTGTGTTATAGCCATAACGATTAACAACAAGGAAAGTGCCGTTGTTTTCTGCAACACTGCTTCTATCACCTGTGTTTCCGTTAAGTTTGAGAACAGCATCAGATTTATCTGCATTATCAAGAAGAACGACCTTTTCGCCCTTGTTGAGAGCCATGCCTGACAATTCGGCGTCCACTGTAGCATTAGCAAGATTTACCTGTTCATTGCTGCTAAGCACTGTAGCGCCATTAGACAAGTCTGAGCCAAGAACAAACTTGTAATTATCAAATTTTTCTGCGCCATTAATCTTAGAACCGGCTGCAGCAGAAGAAATTTCGAGGGTATTGTTCTTTACTTCACCGTTACCAGCAGATTTACCACCGATAAGAGTTGTTTCTGAGAGGTTGACGGCTTCATTGATAAACAGCTTGCCGCCTTCTGCAGCGCTGTTATCAGCACTATAAGAGCCGTAAATGGCCTTGAAGTTGCTGAAGTCATTTGTCAGTTCGAATTTTTCTACTGCTAATGATTCATTGCCATTTGTATATTTGCTGGTCAGGAAGCTTTCATTTGCGGTTATGGAAAGCTTAGTATCATCACTCTTCATGCTATAATCGCCGACATTCACATACTTATTATCGCTGCCATAAGCAGCAAGCTTCAATGACATATTGGCATCAAGAGTTTTATCGTTGATTCTGAGTTTTTTGTCTGACAGGCTCAGTTGCTTAGTATCAAGCAGTGTAACAGTCTGACCATCAGCCAGCGGAGCGTCGCCAAATTGCACATTAATGTAAGTATTACTCAAATCAACTGTATCTGCTGCAAGAGTCAGCATAGACTGATTATTTGCAGAATCAGTAAAGAAATTAATCTTTTCAAAATTCAGGATATTCTTTAGCTTGTTACCGCTCTTTGCAACTTCAAGAGTATTGCCGGTTGTCACGTCAACGCCAGAGCCAGTGGAATAACCGCCGTAAATGGTCAGATTTTCGTTGCTGACTGCTTCAGACAATTCAACCGTAGCGTTTGTTGCAGCTTTACCGTCAGCATTGAAGGCACCGTAAATTCTGGAATATTTATTAGCCATTTCACTGGTT
>JAZUDR010000271.1:0-3592 GCA_045639725.1 Candidatus Avigastranaerophilus sp.
ACAATGATTTTCAACAGCTTTTCTGGCAGCATCAGCAAGCTTCACTGCATCAAAGTCTCTGAAAGAATAATAAAAAGGAATGTTATACTGGGTAGTTTCATTGTCTAATTCCCAGTTAATAAAAATACCACGCTGACTTTCGGTAAGAGGATAGTATTTCTGAACAGGATAAGAAACAATTTTGTTTTTCCTGCTATTTTCAAGCACACTGGCAATACCGGCAACGGTCGGCTGTTTCATTACATCCGCAAAGCTGATTTCTTTGCCGAGCTTTTCTGCAATATCCCTGCACAGCTTCATAACTGCAATAGAATCGAGACCAAGAGCAACAAGGTTAGTATCTGTACCAAAAGAAACAGTATTGATATTTTCAGACACAAGATTAAAAAGCTTCTGCTCTAAGTCAGTCTGGGGATTTTTGTAATTACCGGCCTGTTCCTGCGGGTCAGGAAGCAGTCTGCGGCTGAACTTACCGTTGGCATTCAGGGGAATCTTCACTATCTGCATATAGTTTGCAGGAACCATATACGCAGGCAGTTTTGACGCAATAATCTTCTTTGCTTCTTCAATATCAGTCTTTGGTTCGTCTACATAATAGGCACATACAGACTTATGACCATTTTTATCCACAACCTTTGCTGCAGCCCAGTTAATACCGAAGGCATTCTTTACAACTTCCTCGATTTCAGCAGGTTCAACGCGGTTGCCGTTGATCTTGACCATATCATCAACACGTCCGGCTATTACAATAGAACCGTCTTCAAGCAGGCGGCCAAGGTCACCTGTATGGTAAATGCCTCCGCGGAAAGCCCGTTCGGTTTCTTCAGGTCTGTTTATATAGCCTCTGAAATACTGGTTTGCAAAGCATATTTCGCCAAGCTCTCCAGCTTCTGCTTCTTTTCCACTTTCATCAAGAAGCTTTATTTTTTCACAGGATTTACCTGCAGGAGTAAGCTCATACGGTTTATCAATCTTGAAAACACTGGTAATAGAACCTGTTTCAGATTGAGCATATATGCTCATAATGCTTACATTTTCAATAAAAACATTTCTTACAGGTTCACTACCTGTATATAACCTGGTTATTGATTTTGGGAATTCAGAGAACAGCCTCAGGAGAGACGGAGGCAGAAAAGCGGTATTAATACTATGCTCAGCAATAAACCGACAGAAAGCATCCGGTGATTTTACAACTTCTGTAGCAACTACATCAAATTCTCCACCTGCATATAAAATCGGAAGCATAAAGATTTCAAGTGCAACAAAACTAAGCGGAGAAATACATGCAAATTTATCATTATTGGAAAAGATAATATCTCTCTTATTGAAAATTTCATGTATAGAGCTATCCAACACTCCTCTTTCAATCAGAACACCCTTTGGGGTGCCTGTAGTTCCTGAAGTATAAATGGCATAAGCAGCCTTGTAATCATCAGCCTTTTCAAAACCATAAACAGGCTCAGTATTGAGTATTTCTTCATAGGCAGCGGAATCAATGCACAGCTTACAGTTACAGTCTTTATAGATAAAATCTACTCTTTCCTGGGGATAGCCTTCTTCGACTATGGTATAGGCGACACCGGCTCGCAGAACTCCAACCGCAACAGCCCCTGCTTCTGCTCCTCTCGGAAGCTTTATCATCACAAAATCGTCAGGCTTCAGAGCTTTTGCTTTGAGATAACCATGAACACGTGCTGAAATTTCATTCAGTTCCCTGTATGAAATCTGCTTTTCATCACCATTATAGCTGATAGCAACCTTGTCAGCGCAATCAACGAAATTACGTTCCAACTTTTTAAAAAATTCAGATGACAAAACAGTAGATTTATCCACGATTACTTCCTTATTTGCCTGTAAGTTTTGATACTGACATTATAGAGAAATAAGCACAAATAGTAAATACATCTTGTTACAACAGAAACAATAAGACTATTTAATTGTATTAAGAACAGCGGAATTGTTCTGCCAACGACCACTAATATAATATGGAAGAGTAATCAGTGTTGCGACCGCCAGGCCACAAAAACTATTCCACCAGATAATATGATAACCGAAGAAAGAACTGTCTATAAACAGATAAGCCGAACCTACTCGCGTAATTAAGGCCATAATAGAAACGAAAGTAACAAAGCTGCTGTGGCCAGCTCCCTGTAGAATTCCTGAAATAGGGAAAATAAAAGCTAGTAACAGGTTAGTAAATGCTATTGTTCGGATATGCAGAAAACAGTAAATACCGGACTCTTCACTTAAAGCAAATATTCTAATAATATCACGGGTGAAATAACAGACAATTGAAGTAATAATCAAACCGAATCCGAAAGCAAGTGATACACCAGCTTTTGCTCCTGACTTTACTCTATCTGTTTTTCCAGCACCTATGTTTTGCCCGGCATAAGTTGCAAGAGCAGTCTGGAAAGCCAGAGCCGGAAGATTGAGTATTAATCCTATTCTGTCACCAACAGCATAAGAAGCTGTCATGTGTTTTCCAAAACCATTAACCACCCTGATGATTGACGCTATGGCAACAGCCACTAAGGCAGCCTGTAAAGCTATTGGAAAACCCATTTTTACTGTCAACCAGATTAACTTGTTGTCCCATTTATATTCACTTAATTTAAAGCGAAATACCGGATATTTATGGCGCATATAAAGAAAAGCTGATGTACAGGAAAACATGTGGGAGATAGACGTTGCCCATGCCGCTCCTGCAACACCCCATTTGAAATAAGCTACAAAAATCAAATCAAGAACTATATTTACAACAGTTGATATTATCTGAAAGTATAAAGCTGCAGCACTATCTCCGACAGCAAGCAGAATTGAAGAAAAAATGTTGTAACCATAAAGAAAAGTTAAGCCAACCATGCAGATATTGAAATACTCCAGCGAAAGGCCGAGTATTTCCGGGGGCGCTGCCATAAAATCTGCATAAATATACTTAGATAGGCAGCCACAGACGATAGCGCATAAAAGCCCAACAGATAAAACAAACAAGATACCACTCGAAGCTCCGGCCCTCATCGTTTTCTCGTCCTTTGCGCCAAAAGCCTGAGAAACTATGACCCCATTACCAGCAGAAAAACCCATTGCCAGTGCAAGACAAAAATACATGACAGTATCAGAAGTCCCAACCGCTGCCAAAGCTTCTTCACCAGTAAAATTTCCGACAATAATCGAATCTGTCGTTGCATACAGCTGTTGTAAGATATAACTTCCCAATACCGGAAACGCAAACTTCAGAATATGTTTCCAGGGTGTACCTTCTGTCATTGTGTTTTCAATAGCCATTTTACCTATCCAGTCAATAATTTTGCGGGTATTATATCATACTTTTATTTTTACTTATAAACAAAAGAAGTCATACCCGTAAAATCACTTGTTTTGCTTCATCAAAAACATTCCCGTCCTTCCTTAAAAAGGGAGAACGGGAAGACTGTTTATTTCAACTATAAACGCTCTTAACTATTCACTGTTCACTCGAAGAAATCCATGGATTTAAGTGCCTTGACAGCCTTTTCGATGTATTCTTCGGTAATAATCGGCCAGCGGAAGCCCAAAAGATGGAGAGCTGCTATAGTAAATGTATTATTAG
>JAZUDR010000272.1:0-9409 GCA_045639725.1 Candidatus Avigastranaerophilus sp.
TATACTCAGTGAAGAAGATTTGCGTCAAATTTTAACTCTTATAACCTATCCTGATCCCCTATTTAGAGAAACTTTCAAGGAAATTCTGACTGCAGTAACGCCAGACAACATGAAAGCCTTGACAGAATGCTTATCCCAGACATCTGACATAAGCATCCATAAGACCATACAGTTTGGGATTGAAAAATCTGGCTTATTAAGTATGTTCCTACAGTCCTGGAACCAATTCACGATTAAGGAACAGATACTTTATCTTGAATCATTAGTGCTTTTACAGAATCCTAAAACTTATCCTATTTTTATTGATATTATGAAGGACGAAGCTGTTGAAGCAAAAAGAGAAGAAAAGAAAATCCTTCAGGTTGAATTTACTAAGCATGTTGAAAAGCTCAAAAGCCCTGAATTTCTTGATACCTGTATAAAATCAATGCCAGCAATATCTCCAACAATGAGATATTCTGTATTCAAATGTCTCCAGAGACATGGAGACGCTTTCTTCAAGAAGATTTTTGATGGTTTAGGAAAGAAATCAGAAAATTATCGACAAAATGTATTGAAACTGATTGAGCAGTTAAATGACCCATTGTCATATCCTTATCTATTTCCATTTTTGTTAGACCCTTTCAAGGCTATACCACAGATTATTTCAGACAATATCAGTAAACTTGTAAAAAGCTTCTGTGAAGAGCTTGAAACAATGACTGATGCAGAATTAAAAAGCGAAGCAATTCTGAATAGAGTAAAATTTTATACAGACCCACTGGAAAACAACCTGACAGAAAGGCATTTCCAGTGTATAAAAACTTTAACAGAATGTCTGTTACGCTTAGGCAAATATTTACCGGATGTTATTCTCAGAAATTTTGCCAAGCTTTTTAAATATAACGAAAATTACGTTAAAAGCTTTTTGAAAGGTCTTGAACCAACCGAACGTAAATCATTCCTGATTAATGCATGCTGCTACAAAGATGAAGAAACCGGTAGAACAGCTCTTAAAATTCTGTCAGACCCTACAGAAAACTACATTGTTGAAACCCTTAACACACTTCTTCTTGAACATTTCATGAATGTTCCACATTCTTTACAGACTGAAGTCATCAATCTTATGATGAATCCGAAGCTGCAAAGCTTTGTAACAGAAGTTCTTTATCATCAGGACCCGGAACTGCGCTCCAGAATTCTTTGGATTCTTGGTGAATCAGGTTCACAGAATGCTCTCCAAATTCTCGAAACAAAGCTTAGAGACCCGGACTTTGTAGTTAGAGAAAACATACTTAAGATACTAGATTTGCCGCATTTTAGAAATAATGCCGGCACAGAAATGCTGATGAATTTCCTGAAGGATACAGATCAGAGTATTGTTCTTCAGACTATTGAAAAGTTGAAGGATAGAGACCATCCTGCAGTTATCAGCAATCTGTCTAAGGCTATGAGCTCTACTAATGCTGAAGTAAAGACAGCAGCCCATAAGGCAATAGCTTTTATCACTAGAAGAAAATATCTTTCTGGCTTCGACAAAATGAATCCTGAAATGCGATTATCTATAGGTTCATCACTAGTAAAAATGGACCCGAATTTCATGGAAGACACTACTAGTGACCTTTCTGCCTCAGATCAGAGAACAAGAGTCCTTTCAGCCAAGATATTGGAAGTTCTAGTTGACTTTATTACTCCAGACCTTAAGACCCATTTAATTTGTGCTATCAATGACCCAGACCCATCAATCAGAGCAGTTGTTGTTATGGCCTTAGGAAAGATTGGCGGACCTGGTGTGGACACTATGCTTGTTTCTTATCTCAAAGACCAGGACGATAGAGTTCGTGCAAACACCGTTGAAGCAATGGCAACAATAGGTAATCCTAGCCTGATTAACGAGATAGTTCCTTGTTTATATGATGAAAACAACAGAGTTCGTGGAAATGCTATCACGACCTTATGGAAACTTGGTTATTACCAGATTTACGAACCTGTAATGCAAATGCTTAGAAATCCAGATAAATGGATGAGAGCCTCAGCAGTTTTTGCTCTAGGCGAATTAAAGGATACAAGATTTTTCCCAATGCTTATGTCTGTATTGCGTGACCCAGATGCAGATGTTAGAAGAAATGTTATTCTTGCATTAGCCAAGATTGCTCCTCCATATATGCTGGCCCCATACATCAGACCGCTTAGATTTGACCCTGATGAAAATGTACGTAAGGAGGTCCTTGCAGTATTGTCACCGAAGCCAGTTCCAACTGCAAATACTCCAAAATGATTTGGTCAATTTTCAATACAAAAAAGGAACCCAGCGTTCTAATAAATGAATTACTTACTAATGATACTACTGTAAATAAAGCAGCTTATCATGCACTACTGGACCATCCCGATGAAGAAGCAGATGATTTAATGCTTGTCGCTGTCCAAGCCAGTGATATAAATCCTATAAAAAAACGTGCCTTAGTCAGTATTCTAGGTCATAGAGCCACAGAACAAGCAATACCTCTGTTCGAAAAATATCTGGCTTCTGACGACAAGGAACTGAAAAATACTGTAATAGAAGCACTCTTTGATATAGGTCTGCCTGAGAGTATTGACCTAATAATCAAGAATCTCCGTAATGCAGACGACGACATAAAGCATAAAACCTACAGCCTTATTTCAAAATTACCAGAAAATGACGCAATGGGTTCTTTGATTCGCTGCATACCAGAAGACAAGAATTCCACACTATATTTTGAAATAGCCACATTGATGGAAGAACTGCAACTCTTTGATTCGCTCAAAGCTAATTTTGACCAGCCAGACCCGATGGTTAAAAAATTCTACTTTGATACAATCATCAAGTTTGACAGACCAGATTTTATCCCGTTATATCTAGACTACTATCCATCAGCATCGCTAGACCATAGAGATATCATTCTTGGCATACTTAGTGATACCGAAATCAAGGATTTGTTAGCAAATTTTAACAGCTACCTTTCTAGAAAAAGTGTTGATGGGGTTACTTCATTAATTGATAAAACCATATTAAATCGCTATAATGAAGCTAGTCTTGATATTTTAAAATTCATTATTTCTATAAAAGATAGCAAATACCGTGTTAAGGTTCTTCCGAATCTATTAAAGCATATAGACCCTTATGCATATGATACTGTTTTTGATTTGCTCAAAGAAGGCTCTTATGAGCTTCGTGAGCTTGCTTCAAACAGCCTAGTAGATTTAATCAGAAAAACCTACAAACGCATTAATGACTATAGAGAGCCTAATAAGACCTCATTAGACGCTTTTATAGACAAATGGAAAAAATCCATTAAAGCGTTGATGATTTCAAGAGAAGAATTACCAGACGATTTTTATAAATCTGTCAGGAAAATTTTCTTTGAATTCTGCAATTTTGATCATGAAATGCTGCAGCCAATCGTCTTAGAACTCGTAAGCAAGGATTTCTTCGAGACCTATTATCTGCTGAAGGATTGGAGCTTTGAAGACAAATTCGGAGTCTACTCATGGATGCTTAAGACAGAACCAGCAATTGGTTCAATCATACTAAGCTCATTAACAGCAAGAGCAGATGATACTTTGTGGCGCTTAGCCATAAAGCTTTCAAAAGCATTCGATGATGAAGAAGACTCAGAAATCTACCGCAAGAATCTTGTAATGAGACACAGCAACCTCTCCTTCGAGAAATTCCTCAAGGACGAAGATGCTGGCGTAAGAGCTGCTGCAGTAGAAATTATTGCCCAGACAAAGACTCCAGGCTACGCTGATATTGTCAGAAGCTATGTAAAAGACCCTGATACAGAAGTAAGAATAGCTGCCTTAAAGTCAATGCTTGATGACAAATTATTAAGCAATGACAAACTGATAATGGAAGCTCTTGATGATCCTAAAGAAGAAGTTGTTCTATTCGTATTGAAGAAACTAAAACCAAGAATTGGTGCCCAAAAGCTGTCACCATTCCTTGTAAGGTATGTAAATAGCAATTCACAGGAACTTAGAAGCTACGCTATACAGGAAATAGCTGCTATAACTAAGGAACGCTATAAGGTCAATTTCAACAATATGACTCCTGATATGCGCAAATTAGCAGCACAAGCCATTCAGAAGATTGACACCAACTTTACAGATGAAGTAATTGCTGATTTAAGTTCTTTTGATCCACAAACAAGATTAAAAGCTGCGTTGTTACTCGAAAATATCCAGATTGATACTAAGGGGCAGAATGCTCTGATATCAGCAATGAAGGACCCATCCAAAAAGGTTAGAGCCGCAATAGTAAAAACCCTTGGAATAGTTGGTGATTCTGAAGTAGTTAAACACTTAATCAGCTTCTTCAATGATCCAGACCCACGTGTACGTGCAAATACCGTTGAAGCAATTGCAAGCCTTGGAGACAGTAACGTTGTCCGCGTTCTTCTTCCATATCTGGAAGATTCGAACAACAGAATCCGCGCAAATGCCATAGTAGGTATATGTAAGTTTGGTAAATTCAATGTTGCGCCAGTTCTTCAAAGTATGCTTTCAGATGCAGATGTAAATATGAAAGCCAGCGCTTTGTGGGCTATTGGGGAAATCGGCGAACCAGTCTATCTGCCTTTCACTTATCAGTTCATGCAGGATAAGAACGAATTACTAAGGTATAATGCTATAAAAACTATTTCACGCATTAATCCACAATTATTATCACCATATATGGCAGCCTTAAGAAAGGATTCATCACCCAAAATACGTAATCTGGTTAAGGACTTAAGCTATAAGGTCTTATAATCTATGAAAATAACCACATTTAATGAACTAGTAAATACAATCAGTGATTATTTCAATAATCCGCCATGGACGCAGACAGATACTGTATTAGCACTGTTATTGCCTGGCTTTATTTTCATGCTGTGGCTATTTATGTATAGTAATCCCGAAGGCTCAAATAAAGACCCTTTCTCTGACATATCAGAAAAAGATATGAATACAATTAAGCAGATAGCTTCACAAAAGGGTTTAAGTGAATTCGACAGGGATTTTCTGGTTATGCAGGCTCTAAGCATTTACGTTAAACCAGTAACCGTATTGCTGGATTTGAAGACCTTTGAAAGGCTTCAGAAGGTACTTGAAACCAGGTCTCAAAAAGATGGTAATACCTCTAATCTGCAAAACCTGCAAAGAATAAAAAGTAAACTGTTTTAAAATAAAAAACCTCATCTTTAAGATGAGGTTTTTTATTATTCTTTTGAATCTAGCATTATTGTTACTGGTCCGGAATTGTGCTGTATAATATGCATATGAGCGCCAAATACCCCCTTGGCAACTTTTTTAATTCCTAAATTAGAGAGCTCTACACAGAAATTCTCATACATTTTGTTTGCTATATCTGGTAGTTCTGCATTGATAAAGCTTGGTCTGTAACCATTTCGAATGTCACCATACAAAGTGAACTGAGATACAACTAGTATATCAAACCCTTGATCTTTTGCAGACAGGTTCATTTTGCCATTTTCATCTTCAAATATCCTTAAGCCTGCAACTTTTTTAGCAAGCCATTTAAGGTCTGCTTCGCTATCCCCCTTGCCTACTCCTAGAAAGCATACCAGGCCTTTTCCTATTTCGCTAACAAGCTTATTGTCGACTGAAAGCGCAGCGTTTTCAACTCTTTGAACCAAAGCCTTCATAATAAAACCTCTTATCAAACTTACATAAAAAAAGCCGCTTATAAAAAGCGGCTTTTTTTAACAATCATTACTTCTGAGCAGTTGCTTCAGCATTCTTCTGATTGAGGAACAGGTCAGCAACCATAGGAGCTGCCATGCAGTTAGAAGAATAAGTACCGATAATAGAACCGAACAACAAAGCTACTGAGAAGCTGTGAATTGAATCACCACCGTAGAGAACAAGAGCAACAAGTGCTAACAATGTAGTGATTGTGGTATTCAAGGTTCTGCTGAGTGACTGGTTAACAGAATTATCAACCAATACATCATAAGGAGTTCCAGTCTTGCTTATTCTCTTGTTTTCACGAATTCTGTCGAAAATAACGATTGAGTCGTTAACAGAATAACCAAGGAGTGTGAGAACTGCTGCAAGAACAGTTGTATCAAATTCCATACCAGAGAAGCAGATAAAGCCAAGTGTGATAAGGAGGTCATGAACAACTGCCAATACAACGCCTGTTGCAGATGGGAAGTCGAATCTGTAGCCCAGGTAAAGAAGAATGCCAATACAAGAAAGAATAGCAGCGATAATACCCTGCTTCTTCATTTCTTCGCCAAGGGTTGGACCTACGTTAGAAACTTCGAGAGTTTCATTAGCGTATGGCAGAGCTTTCTTTAATTCAGAAAGAATGAAATCATGAGACTTAGCTGTATCAGAAGTATCAACAGATGCTGCTGGATACTGGATGATGAATTCTCTATCCTGACCACCAGCAACAGCCTGAACAACGATGCTGTCTGCAGAGAAATAAAGTGGCTTGCCTTCAATATTAGTGGTCTTGTAGGTTTCGCTCATTGCCTTGAAAGCATCTTTAATCTTTGCTTCATTAGCAGCTTCGTTGAAGGTTACATGAATAATGTTACCACCCTTGAAGTCGATACCATAGTTAAAGCCTTTTACACAAAGACCTATTATAGAGGCTAATATTAAAGCGCCGGAAATGAAATAAAATACAAATCTGTTAGCCATAAAACGAATATTCATGGTAATTAATTCCTCCTACAATCAGATACTCAGAGTTCTCTTAGTATTGCTGTTGAACCAGCCTTCAAGACAAAGCTTGGTGAATATAACAGCAGTATAAACGTTTGCAACCAGACCAATACCGAGTGTAGTTGCGAAACCTCTGATAGGACCTGAAGCGAAGTTATAAAGAATTGCAACAACTAACAGAGTAGTAACGTTTGAGTCAATAATACAAGAAAGAGCTCTATCAAAACCAGCGGCGATTGAAGCTCTAACTGTCTTACCAGAATGGAATTCTTCGCGGATTCTTTCGAAGATGATTACGTTGGCGTCAACGGCAATACCTACAGAAAGGATGAAACCGGCGATACCAGGCATAGTCATTGTGCCACCAAAGAATACCAGACAAGCAAATACGATGATTGAGTTGAACATAACAGCGATGTCAGCTACAACACCACAAGCCTTGTAATAAACAGCCATGAACAGCATAACAAGGATAAAACCAATGATACCTGCTCTGAAGCCAGCTTCGATAGACTGCTGACCAAGTGTTGGACCTACAACGCGGCTTTCAAGAGCGATGAGGTTAGCTGGTAAAGCACCTGCTCTCAAAACGATAGCGAGGTTAGAAGCTTCTTCGAAGCTGAACTTACCAGTAATCTGGGCCAAACCGCCATTAATTCTAGCCTGAATTGAAGGAGCACTATAAACCTTGTTATCAAGAACGATAGCAAGCTGATCACCAACGTGGTTACCAGTGCAAACAGCGAACTTGTGAGCGCCTTCAGCGTTGAATTCCAGGTGTACCATTGGAGAGCTCATTTCGTCGAATGCAACCTTAGCGAACTTAAGATCGCGACCAGTTACGTCAGGGGTCTTGTTAAGCTTATACCAAGTAGCTGGAATGCCAGGCTTACTCTGCTGCATAAGAACGATTTCAGAAGCTGGATTAATTGGTTCAAGCTGAGCTGCTGTAGCAGCCTGATCAAGAACGATATGGAACTGAAGCATTGCAGTGTTCTGAATCAACTGCTTTACGCGTTCAGGATCCTTAACGCCTGGCAACTGAATGCGGATACGGTTACCTTCCTGAGCCTTAATGCTTGGTTCGGCAATACCATACATATCGATTCTGTTTCTAATGATTTCAACAGAACGATTTACTGCGTCAGTAATGCTGTCATTTTCGGCAATTGAGTCTGTGTCAACCTGATAAACAAG
Organism: Candidatus Avigastranaerophilus sp.; assembly: GCA_045639725.1. Taxonomy (GTDB): domain Bacteria; phylum Muiribacteriota; class Ozemobacteria; order Ozemobacterales; family Ozemobacteraceae; genus RUG334. Next base: position 7,876 of record JAZUDR010000272.1, read on the forward strand.
GTCGATACCGCCCTTAAGGTCAAGACCAAGTGTGATCTTTTTCTGTGGGAAGAAAGAAGCTATAAGAAGAGGAAGTTTTGCATAGAGTTTTGATTCGGCGATAACAGTCTTAAGCTTTTCAGTGTTTTCAATCTTGATACGAAGTGTAGCTTTCTTGATATTGCTTTCGTAATCAGAATTGATAACTCTGGTTTCGTAACCCATTTCTACTAATTTCTTGCGAATAGTATCGGATACGTTGTCTAGGAATTCATCAGATCTTGCTGGGTTCTTAGAACGATTGAAAATCTGAGCCATCTGGTCAACGGATACAGTGAGGAGAACAGCCTGATTAGCTGGGTCATCCTTGTATTCGAACAACTTGATTGGCAATCCGTTCTGTTCATCTGGGGTCAAGCTACCGAAAGCGTTTTCCCAGAGTGGGGTTGATGGCAAGGTATATATTACTGAAAGTAGTAATACGACCAGTACCACGATAATTTTAGCACCATTTTTACTCTTCATTTACAAAACTCCATGCTTATATAGGTCAAAAATAAGTGCACATATTATAATAATTTGGTGCACACAAGTCAATACCCTATTGTTCTTTAATATATCATAATAGAGGGCCGCTGCGCTGGAGGGCGGCCTACGGCCGAGAAGAGCACTGTCGTTAGAAGGGCGCAGCACAGCTGCTAGGAGGGGATTGATTAGCTGACGCTATTAGATTGTTTTTGCTTTACCCAACCGACTCTCTGCCATGGCCTAATGCACAATTGATTGTTAGGTTTTTCTACTAATTCGACATACTCTCTGCTAATACCCAAGTTGAAAATTGATAATTGATAATTGAGAATGGAGAATGGAGAATGGAGAATTTTTTGTTTGATTGAATGGGTTACTTGCTGTTTCGACTGGCTGTCAACCTTGACCTTATGCATAATTATTTTTTTTGAAAAATATAAAGCCTGATGCTGCTCCCTCATCCGTCACACTTCGTGTGCCACCTTCTCCCTCAAAGGAAGATGGCACTGCCGTGGGCGGACACCTCTAAGAAAGAAGATTCTAAAAAACACTGCAGAGCAGAAAGTTGGTTATAAAAAACAGACCATCTAAGTCTGAGGCTTAAAATGGTCTGCTTTATCGTCTGTTCAGACTATCCGCAATACTCCTTGTTATCCATTGCTAATCATAACAAAGTTGGCAGGGGCTTGGTGAGGTCCCAGACTTCCGGGTCCCAGCCTAAGCTGGAATCATAACCGCCTGGTAGAGATTGGCTGTTGGCTGTTGAACCACCATTTGTCAAACCAAACAAAGAAATCTCAGCAGATGGAGCAACATTAGTAAAACTATTTTCAAATCTAGAATTTGAAGACATATAACCACCCAATAAACCCATATTTGTTACTTCGCCAACTTCGTTTACCAAACATGTAGAATAGCAGTTTGTTATTATTGCATAACTGCCATTGTGAGTTCCAACAAAACCACCCATATTGGATGTTACAATTTCTGTATTTTTTACAGAACCTTCGCAATAACAATTATTGAT
>JAZUDR010000273.1:0-4371 GCA_045639725.1 Candidatus Avigastranaerophilus sp.
TACGTAAGATATTGTTGATAATGATATTATATGTTATACTAAAAGCTAGAGAGGTAAAGGATAATGAGTTACAAGCCACCATTTAGCATTACCAATAAAATATTAAATCTTATTGCTTCTATTTCTGAAAAAATTGGCAAGATAGAAACAGTAAATTTATTAAATTCTAAACCTCATCTTAGAAAGAATAACAGAATAAAATCCGTTCATGCCTCGCTTAAAATTGAAGCCAATTCTCTTTCATTAGACAATGTCAGAGATATTCTGAATGGCAAGACTGTTCTTGGTCCACAAAATGAAATTATTGAGGTAAAAAACGCTTTTGCTGCCTATGATTTAATAGAAAAAACAAATCCTTATTCCATAAAAGCCTTAAATAAAATACATGGGATTATGACCAGAGGATTATTGGCTGAATCAGGCACATTCAGGAAAGGCAATGAGGGAGTATTCAGCAATGGAAAATGTATTTTCATGGCACCCCCGCCAGAATTTGTGCCCAATCTTATTGAAGAACTGTTTGCCTGGATGAAATCAAATAAAAAAGACCTACATCAGCTTATTATGGCAAGCGTATTCCACTATGAGTTTGTTTTTATACACCCATTTACCGATGGCAACGGAAGAATGGCCAGATATTGGCAAACCCTGCTGCTATCACAATGGAAACCTATTTTCAAATACATTCCTATTGAAAGCCAGATAGAAAAATTCCAGGAAGAATATTACAAAGCTATTTCAATCTGTCATACAAACGGAAATTCAACCAGATTCATTGAATTTATTCTAACCCAGATAGACCACATACTAGACGAAGTTATCACCCAATCAGCCAACGAAAGCAATCTTTCAGAGTATGTAAAAAAGTTGATTTCCGTAATGGAGCCAGAAATACCCTACACAGCCGAAAGATTACTGGAATTATTAAACCTGAAATCAAAAGAGACCCTGCGACGCAACTATCTAGGCCCGGCAATAAAATCAAAACTTGTCAGAATGGAAATTCCCGACAAGCCCACCAGCCGCAACCAGCGCTATTTCAGATATTAAACACTTATCCTTGAAACCAAATAAGTTTCTTTCAATCAGTTTGAAATAAATCACTTATTTATCAGACACTTGCACAAATAGCAACAAATAGTCTGCACGAATTTTGAAGAAGTTTGCATAAATTAACATTTGATATATAATTATAAACAACAGATGATAAGTTGAGATATTTATGCAGGAATTAATAAAGTTTATACGCAAAAATGCCGGATTAAAGCAGGAAGAATTTGCCAAGGCTATTGGGAGCACTTCTGTCACTGTTAATCGGTGGGAAAACGGAAAGGCTTTGCCCAACCTAATGGCCCAGCAGCAGATTTATTATTTTGCAAAAACAGTAAATATTGATTTATGCGATTATATTATAAATTCAATAAAGTCTCCGGAAAGCAAAAATATTGCTCTTTATCACGGTTCCAGGGAAGGCATACAAGGAAACATAACACCATCCAGTCGCAGCAGATGTGATTTTGGGAAAGGCTTCTATATGGGCACTGATCCGCTTCAACCTTTAACATTGGTTTGCAATGAAGATAAACCAATAATATATTCCCTCAATCTGAACACAAAAGGTCTTAAAATCCTAGAAATAGACGTAGGCATCGAATGGGCAATGTTAATCGCCTTTTACCGCGGTTACATGGATGAAGCCAAAGGGACAGAACTTTATAACAAATATGCGCATCTTGCTGATAATTACGATGTAATTGTTGGTTATATCGCCAATGACAGAATGTATCAGGTTTTGACAGATTTCTTTGAAAAGCGTATTACAGACACAGCATTAATTGGTTGTTTATCTGCACTGAAACTAGGGAAACAATATGTTGCCATAAGCAAGAAAGCTTGTAAAAAAATAACAGTCTTAAGCGAGCATCATCTCTCAAAGCTTGAACTGCTGTGCTTAAAGGACAAAAGCATAGAAAGAAGGAACAAAGGTATTTCCATGGCTGAGGAAATAGTATTAAAGCATAGAAGAGACGGACTTTTCTTTGATGAAATACTGAGAGGAGAAAAGTATGAATAAATCGCTGCAATATTCACTGGCAGATATGCAGGGCAAGCTTTTTGAACTTAGCGGAGACGCTGGCTATGACAGCGAATGCTTTATAAAGTTTTTCATGACATCTTCTATTGCCGCAAAACTAGATTCAGAGTTTGATTTTCTACAATGGGCCGGAAAAGAATATATTTTCGAAAAAATAAAAGAAGAATCAGGAAATTACTTAATAAAAAACAAATCGGTATATGACAAGGAAACGCTTTTCTGGATTGGATATATTTATCGTTTATGGAATTTCTATACTAACGAAAGCAGCAAATCCATATACAAAAAAGCACCAGCACAAAAGATGAATATAAGCTACTTAAATTGTCACACAATGAGCGTAGAATTAGCCATAGAAACCCTGCAGACGCCCCCGAAAGCTGAAAGCCTGAAGCTTGGAGCTTATAGCTTATAGCTTATAGCTTAAAGCTTAAAGCTTTACTAGCTACACTTCTATACCAAGTAAGTATAAGGTTTGTTGCAATAGGCTTTTGGCCGAGAAAGCAGGCCCCTGAAAGCTGGAAGCCTGAAGCTTGGAGCTTATAGCTTATAGCTTATAGCTTAAAGCTTTACTAGCTACACTTCTATACCAAGTAAGTATAAGGTTTGTTGCAATAGGCTTTTGGCTATTAGCTCTTGACCGAGAGAGTGTGGCCCTCGGGCTTAACTTTCTGCTGCTTTGCCAAGTTGTCAAAAATCCCCCTGCCCCCTTTGAAAAAGGGGGTAATATTGCTATAGGCAATTAGCTCTTGGCTGCTGGCTTTTGGCTTTTGGCCGAGAAAGCAGGCCGCTGGTTCTGCTAATAGCTAACGGCTAACAGCCAATAGCTGAAAGGATTAAGCTTCGATACCAAGTAGGTATAAGGTTTGTTGCAATAGGCTTTTGGCTATTAGCTTTTGGCCGAGAAAAATTATCGCTTAGCACTAACTCGGTCCAATCAGCGAAACTAACTAATAGCGTCAGCTAAACAATTCCCTCCTAGCAGCTTTGCTGCGCCCTTCTAGCCGCGAAACGGCGCCCTCCTAGGCCTTCGGCCGCCCTCCAGCGAAGCGGCCCTTTTACGACCGGTTCTAGTAAATACGCTCCTAACCTTTACCAAGCAGGTATAAGTTTTTTTTACATTAGATAGAAATGTGATATAACATTAGTTGATATTTAATTATTTAGGATAGATTATATGCTCAGATATGTAGTTCTTGTTGCTCTGTTTTTATATTCTGTTGTTTCTCCGGTTTGCGCCAAAGAAAATGTAATCAGACCGAAGAACATTATTTTTCTTATTGGTGACGGAATGGGCTTAAGCCATATTTCTCTCTGCAGAAACAAATTCGGCAAACTGAACCTTGAAAGGTTTAAAGTATGCGGTTTCAGCAATACCAGAAGTTTAAATAGCGAAGTAACAGATTCTGCTGCAGGCGGAACTGCTCTGTCAACTGGGCAAAGAACCAACAACACAATGGTTTCCATGCTTCCAGGAAACAAGCCTATTGATAATATCTTAGACTATGCCCTAAAGAAAAACCTTAGAACCGGAGTTGTAGTCACATGCTTATTGCCTCATGCAACACCAGCCGACTTCACAGCCCACAATTCTTCAAGGTATAATCTGGAAGAAATAGCACTGGAACAATCTCAAAGCAAAGCATTAAACATTGCTATCGGAGGCGGTCTCAGATATTTCAGACCAACTACAGCAGAACAAAAAGGCCGTAAAGATAACAGGAATCTTATTGAAGAAATTTCTTTCAGAAAAAGCGTCTTATTTTCTTACGATGAATTAAAATCATTTACTGGCAATGATTTTATGGCATTCTTAGCAGACGAACACTTACCGAATGCTTCTACTAGAAAATATACCTTAGGCAATCTGACTGAAATAGCCATCAATAATTTAAAAACCTCTAAGAATGGCTTTGTTCTTATGGTTGAAGGTTCCCAGATTGATACAGAAAGCCACAGTAATAAGGCTTACAAAATGATTTATGAATTAAAAGATTTTGATACTGCAGTAAAAGTAGCCTTGGACTTTGCTGAAAAAGACAAAAACACATTAGTTGTTGTTACTGCAGATCACGAAACAGGCGGACTCACCCTTCCGGAAAATAAAGCACCATTCAAAAGCAGAGCAACTATTGAATTTAGCACCAGCCATCATACAGGCAGCATGGTTCCTGTTTTTGCCTTTGGTCCTGGAAGTGAATACTTCGCAGGTATCCAGCAAAACTTCGAAATTGGCCAAAAGCTTATCAATTTTATCAAATAAAAGTTTCTAATTA
>JAZUDR010000274.1:0-8568 GCA_045639725.1 Candidatus Avigastranaerophilus sp.
ATGAAAAAGCAGAGAATGACTAATATTATAATATGTTTTTTCATCAATATTGCCTATTATTTGAATTGGTAAGTATTATACCCTTAAGCAAAGAGTTATGTCAATTTATGAAGAGGATATAAGAACTATAAAAATAAAGTAAAAGGTATGTTTCAATAGGCTATTGGCTATTGGCTATTGGCTTTTGGCTTTTGGCTTTTGGCGGTTGGCGGTTGGCCGAGAGGGGAGGCCTTCGGGCTTAACTTTCTGCTGCTTGGCCATTGTTAGCAAAAATCCCCCTGCCCCCTTTGAAGAGGCTGTCTGAATACTCAGACAGCGGGGTTCGGGATTGGGGGTTGGGGGCTGGGTAATCCGTGCTATTTCTAGCTTTTTACCAATCCCCGTTAGTTTGTATTTTGGTAATTTGATAGTTTTTAGACAGCCTCTGAAAAAGGGGGTTAAGAGGTGAAAAAACGACTGTTATCTTATTCTTGGCCTTCCATTTCTCTTTCGCACTGTTCAACCAGTGTTCTGAGATTTTCAGCTTCCATGCCTGTCGGGTTAGCATTGATGAAGCGGTTAGCAGCATCGACAGCATCCCTGAACTGGCGCTTGCGAGCGTAGATAATAGCGAGGTTGTAGTAAACCTGAGTGAACTTAGGATCTATTTCAAGAACCTTCATGTAAGCTGCAATAGCTTCGTTGATGCGACCCTTTTCAAATTCTTCAGTACCAATATTGAAGAAAGCAGCAGCATCAGTTGGGTTAAGTTCAATAGCCTTTTTCCACAATTCAATAGCCTGGTCATACATACCCTTGTTGTAGTAAGCAATACCGAGTTTGTTGCGTGCTTCGGAATCCTGTGGATTGTATTTGATAACGCGTTTCCAGATATCGATAGCCTTATCATACATTTCACGGTTGTGATAAGCAGTAGCAAGATTGCTGAGAATGTCGGAATCTTCTGATTTGTAGCGAAGAGCCTTTTCCCAGTATTCAACGGCCTTATCAAAGAGTTCCATCTTAATGTAGGCAATACCGAGCTTGTTATAAAGTTCGCCGTTTTCAGGAGTGATTCTGATAGCGTCTTCCCATTCAGCAATGGCCTGGTCGAACATATTCTTCTGGAAATATGCAATACCAAGGTTGTTGTGAGCGTCTACATCATTTGGAGCCAATTCGATTACTTTGCGCCAAGAGAGGATTGCGTCATCAAGCAAACCCTTTTCGTCATAGGCATTACCAAGAACGAAATATGTATTTGGATTGTTTGGATCAAGGTCAACAGTCTTCTTCCAGTTTTCGATAGCATTATCAAGTTTATGCTTCTGGCGATAAGCGTGACCAAGCTTGAAATAAAGGTCCGGGTCATTTGGATTGAGGCCCTTTGCCTTTTCCCATTCTTCCAAGGCTTCATCAAATCTCTGAAGGTTGTAATAAGCAATACCGAGATTGTGGTGAGCTTCGAAGTGGTCAGCATCAAGTTCAATAGCCTTCTGCCACTGGAAAATTGCTTCCTGAGTCTTGTTCAGCTTAGAGTAAGCAATACCGAGTTTGTGGTGAAGCTGTGGTTCATCGGCTACATAAGAAATAGCACGGTTCCAGAACTTAGCGGCTTCAAGATAGTCTTCAAGGCCACAGTATGCGTTACCAATCTTTTCGCAGATGTCTGCATCTTCAGAACGCTTTTCTCTAACTGCATTCCAATAGAAGATTGCCTTCTGGAAGTTACCTGAGTTGTACTGTGCAACACCGAGATTGAAGTGTGCTTCAACGTCATTGGGGTTAATGGAAATACATTTTTCCCAACTGGAGATTGCTTTTGGCAAATCATCAAGCTTACCGTATGCAGAACCAAGTTTGAAGTAAACTTCTGAGCTTTCTGGAGTGATTTCAAGAATCTTCTGCCAGGTTTCGATGGCTTCTCTGTGCTGATTCAGTTTGCTGTATGCATTACCGAGGTTATTGTAGATTTCCGGCTGGCGTGGATTGAGTGCCAGAGCCTTCTTCCATTCTTCAATTGCCTGCTGATACATTTCAAGGCGATAGAATACAATTGCCAGGTTGTTATGAGCTTCAGAGTTCTTTGGATTCAGGTCAATTGCCTTAGAGAAAGCAATTACAGACTTATCATCAAGACCCTTGTTGTAGTAAGCAACACCGAGTCTGAAGAAAATGTCAGAATCTTCTGGATTAAGGTTTGAAGCCTTTTCCCAAAGAGTAATAGCCTGATCTTCTTTACCGAGATTGTAATAAGCAATACCTAGCTTGAAGTGGATTTCTGGATCATGCGGACGAACTTCAAGACATTTTTCCCAATAGTCGATTGCGCGAGTATCTTCGCCTTTGTTGTAATAAGCAATACCAAGGTTATGCAGAACTTCATAATTCTGTGGGTCGAGGGAAACAGCAATTTCCCATTCCTTCAGAGCTTCATCGATGCGGTTGAGCTGGTAGTATGCAACACCAAGCTTAAATCTGGCTTCGCTGTTCTGAGGATTCTTGATTAAAGACTGAACCCATTCATTAATAGCCTGTTCATACTGTCCCTTAGTATAGTAGGCAATACCAAGATTATAATGGGTATTGGCTTCGTCCTGTAAATATGTGCGCTTCATATGGCCTCCAAAAATCTACTTCTTCTAATATATTGCTAATTAATTATGTTGGTAAAGAGTAACAGTCACATTATCAGGGCCGCCTCTGAGACAGGCAGCCGAGATGAGAGTATTTGCAATAAGCTTCAGATCAGCTTTTTCATCCTTGTAAAATTTTTCAAGAATACTGCTGATTTCGTGGTCTTCAATAACACCGCAGAGACCGTCTGTGCAGAAAAGAACGATATCGCCCTTTGCCAGCGGAACGGTTCTTGTGTCAACCTTTACAGGTGCTCCACAGCTTGCGCCCAATACTCTGGTAATAATATTTCGCTGGGGGTGGCAAAATGCTTCTTCCGGAGTAATCTTTCCTGCGTCAACATACTGCTGAACGAGAGAATGGTCCTTGGTAAGCTGTCTAAGACCTGTTGATGGATTATAGCAATAGCCACGGCTATCGCCGACATGTGCAAGCAAAAGGTTGTCATCAACTATTTCGCCGGCAACGATTGTAGTGCCCATTCCATCTAATGACGTATTTTCAACACCTTCTCTGTAAATGTTGAAATGTGAATTCTGAATATACGTATCTAGCTTATCAAGATATTCTTCATTACTGATTTCTTTTTTGCCATTTGAAATATAGTCACGAAGAATACAATCCTTCATTGTTTCTACAGCTAGGTATGAAGCTCGTTCACCGGCAGGGCCACCGCCCATGCCATCGCATAAAAGCATTACCATCAGGTTGTTAAAACTACCGTCGGCATTGCATTTGTTAAGGCAGAAAGATTCGGCATAATCCTCGTTGTTTTCGCGAACCTTACCCTTATCACTTAAAGTGAAAAAAGTCATTATTTTCCCCCAAATTTAGGTCAATACATTTTATATGCTTTGAGCCGCTAAGTCAATAAGTATTTGGCATCAGTATGGTGACGGTATGCGTATGTTTCTACTAATTCAACCAAGTCTGTGCCAATTCGAATTCATAATGCATAATTCATAATTCATAATGCATAATTATTTGTTTAGTTTCTGCTGCTTCAACCAGCTTTGTGCCAAGCTTCGATAGTTTGCAGAAACCTCCCTTAGTCCCTCCTTGCAAAGGAGGGTTTAGCACCAAACACCGCCAAGCAGTAACAAACCAAAACAATCCCCTCCTAGGCCGAAAGGCCGCCCTTTTAACGACAGTGCCATTCCTCCCTCTTAGCAAAGCGCCCTGATAATTATACATTAGGGAATAAGCACAAAGTATGTTTAAGCAGCACCAAACCAACACAATCAATTATGCATTATGCATTATGAATTGTGCATTAGAGATTGTGTTAGGATTTATTACCAAGTAAGTTTAACACTTTGGTTATCTGACTTTGAAACTACGAGAATTGTGTTTTCGCCCTGCTGCCAACTGATTTTACTGCCATTTTTGGTTAAGCATTTGCAATCAACTATCTTCGCCACGGGAAGTTCTACAGTTGCCTCAAAGGCCTTAGCTCCTGCAGGTTTCATAAGCACAGCCTTGTCTGGATTCCAATTGCCCAGTTCATCACAGCCACCGATTAAGTAATAATCACCTTTGGCTGGTTCACCTTCAACAGTCAGACTAAAAGTTACCTTACGAGCACCCCAGGCAGTCTCATCCTTGAAACGCTTTTCATAGCTTTCATAAACTGGTTTGTAATAGTCAGTCATACACTTTGGCATGTAAATAGCAAAGCTCTTGGCCGCCAAGGTTCCTTTGATAGTGCCGCAGGTAATAGTTGCCCTGCATTTCAGGTCGCCATAAAACGGGTCTTGAACGTAAGCAGAATTCTGAATATCAAAAGGAAATTCTATTTCAAAGCTCTTGGACTCGTTAGAATTATTAAAGGCCACTACAACAAGTTCGCTTGGAAGCAGTCTTGCAAACATATAAAGGTCTTTGTCTGCAAACAAATGGCAGTGAACACCACGGCGCAAGGCTTCACTTGATTTCCTCAAAGCAATCATCTGCTTGGTAAAAGCAAAGATTTCACTCTTAGTATCAAACTTCATGTCACAGCGGTTGTGAGGTTCCTTGCCATGATAACCGCGCAAAGGCTGTTCGTCACCATAACAGAGAGTCGGAATTCCTCTGACAGTCATCAAAAATGCCATTGCAAGCTTGTAACGGTCTAGTTTCCCTTTACATGATGTAACAAATCGATCTAAGTCATGATTATCCAAAACAGTGGCCAGCATTCCGGCATCAGGATAATTTCTATCAAAATATAGTCTTGAAGCTAACTTTCGGCAGTCACCCTCCTGACCGAATACCTCTTTCATTGTATAGTAAAGCGGAAAATCAAAAAGACTATCAAAACCACCCGATTTCCAGGTAGACAACAGATTATCAGGGTTACCATCAAGATATTCGCCAAGAAGAATAAAATCACTCTTAGAAAGCTTTCTGGCATTTTCATTAAAGTCTGCCCAGAATTCATCCTGTATGTGTTTAACAGCATCAAGCCTGAAACCATCTGGCTGAAGCAGCTCTATCCAATGCTTTGAAACCTCACAGAAAAACTTGCGAACCTCGGGCTTCTGAGAGGCAAAATCCGGCAAACCGAAAATACATCGATTTTTCAGCTCATTCTTGTCTTCCCAGTTTTCAATATTAACCATCGGGTTGAACCAATCACTGTGCTCGTTCACAAAAGGAGCATCATAGCCCATGTGGTTAACAACCATATCAAGCAACAAACGCATGTTACGTTCTTTCATAGCACTACGCAATGACTTTAATTCTTCTTCAGTGCCAAAACGTTCATCTATTTTGAAAAAATCATAGGGCCAGTAGCCGTGATATGCTTCCTGCCCATAAAATTCAACTGGTCTGTTTTTAAGGAATGGGCTAACCCAGATTCCAGTAATGCCCAACTCTTCAAGATATCCCAGTTTCTGCTCTAAGCCGGCAATATCACCGCCGTGGAATGACTGAAGATTCTTTGGGTTAACCTGCCTGCAGTTGTCTTTGTTGCCGTCAAAGAAACGGTCCAGCAGAACGAAATACAGAATCTGGTCCTTCCAGATATCGGTATTGTTGGCAAAAGCAACAGTGTTAATAGACATAATAAAAACCACCAGGGCAAGTAATAGTTTTTTCATGGTATCCTCTGATTAATATGGTTGCGGGCTGGGAATGGAAACCTCCCCTGCCCCTCCTTAAAAGGAGGGTTTAAGAGGGTTACAGGGCGGCGGCGAGGGCTAGCTTGATAGAGTCGATACGAACTTCTTTGGTATCAGCTCTAGACAAGAGAATTACAGGGCATTTCGCGCCAACGATTATTCCACCGGCCCTAGTATTTCCGTAATATAGGATACTCTTTCCCAGAATGTTGCCAGAATCCACGTCAGGGCACAGAAGAATGTCTGCATTTCCTTCAAAGCTCTTCTTGATTTTCTTTATCTTAGCGGCTTCTTCAGAAATAATGTTGTCTAATCCAAAAGGCCCGTCAACAATGATATCATCACCGAACTGCCCTTTATCACTCATCTTGGCAAGAACTGCAGCGTCTGTGCTGCTCTTCATCTTCGGATTTATCATCTCGACAGCAGTATAGCAGCCAACTTTAACTGGCTTGTAACCGAATTTCCAAGCAATCTTGGCTGCGCTTTTAATGATTTCAATCTTCTGTTCAAGAGTCGGAACAGGAACCATTCCGCTATCTGTAAGGAACCTTATCTTACCTTTATAGTCGAATCCAAGAATATGGGAAAGCACGTTACTGTCTTTTATTCCTGTATCATCGTTCAGTATTGCCTTCATGAATACTGGAGTTGAAACATTTCCTTTCATAATTGCAGAAGCCTTACCCAGTCTAACAAGCTCAACAGTCTTGAAAGCAGCGTCTTCTGGTGTTTCAGCATCAACCATTTCTGGTTCAAAGTCAGGAGCAAGCTTTGCAATAAGTTCTTTCATAACAGTTACATTGCCAACAAAAATGCAGTTTACAAAACCAAGCTTTGTGGCTTCATAAGCGGCCATGATACTATCAACTTCCTCAGGCATACAAATTGCCAGAGAAACCTTATTGTCGCCCAACAACCTGTCTATATCGCTAAAATTCATCTCAAACTCCAATTATTCGTAATCTTTAGCTTCTTCAGTGCCATTAAGAGCTCTGTAAGCGTGTCTTGCCAAAGCGAGCAATTCATTCTGTCCCGGACGAACCTTTACAGGCGCAATCCAGCTTACTCTTTCTGTAATCCAGTTTACAACGCGCTTATTATAAGCGACTCCACCTGTGAGAATAATAGCATCAACATTCCCCTTGAGAGCGGCCGCCATAGCGCCTATCCACTTGGAAATCTGGTAAGCCATGGCTTCAAGCACAAGGCGCGCATGATCGTCACCAGCATCTATCATCTTATCTATCTCACGACAATCGCCAGTGCCAAGATGGTCTGTCAAACCGCCTTCTGCATTCATACGCTTTTTGATTGTCTTGTTATCGTATTTGCCACTGAAGCAAAGCTTCGCAAGACTCTGGAAAGGCAAACTACCAGCGCGGCTTGGTGACATCGGTCCTTCATCGTTGGCATTATTGCCATCTATCATCTTCCCCTTTTCAAGAGGACAGATGGTAAAACCACCACCAAGATGGGCTACAACATAATTTACTTTATCAAGCGTTGTGCCGTCTGCTTCAGCAACTTCCGTTGCCACAGATTTTACATTCAAATTATGATTCAGTGCTATTCTCGGGCAGTCTGTGCAGCCGCTTATTCTTGCTATATCTATATACTCATCGCATGAAACTGGATCTGCAATATAAGCCGGGACGCCAGTGCTTAAGGAAAACTTGTATGCTATAAGCCCACCCAGCAATGAAGCGTGGTCAGTAGCCATTCTATGTGTTAAATCATCAAGCAGTTTAGCATTAACCTTGTAGGTTCCGCCCTGCATCGGCTTAATTGGACCACCGCGGCCTATTGCAGCAGCAAAGCTTTCAGTCTTATAGCCAGCCTTTTTTAATTCTTCTTCCACTGATGAATATCTGAGTTCTAACTGATCTATACTGGTCTTGAAATCCTTCAGATCTTCTTTCGTGTAGTTGATTTCTGTTTCATACTCAATTTCAAGCCCTTTAAAAACAGCTATCTTAGTAGTTAAAGACCCTGGATTTATAACAAGAATCAATGGTTCGACACTCATTTTCTATCCTCCACAAGGAGCTTCCAAGGAATTTCAGTAGCAGCAGAGCGGTCAGCCGGGCATAGTTCCTGTAGCGGCATATTCTGGGGAATAAACCAACAGGTTTCTGAGTTATTCTGAAGCTTTTCACGGCTAGCATTGTCTTCCTGACTAAGATGGCATTTTACAAAATGAAGTCTGACGGTTTTGTCCGGATAATTATGTTCAAGAACCAATACTGTGTTTTCCGGAATTACGTTAATATCAAGCTCTTCCTTCAACTCGCGGGTAGCAGCGGCTTCTGCACTTTCACCCTTTTCAAGCTTACCTCCGGGAAATTCCCAGAGATTGTCGAGATACCCGCCACGTCTCCTGGCAAGAAGAACCTGGTTATTATCAATAAGAACGGCAGCAGCAACATTAATTGGTTTATCTGTAATCATGGTAATAAAATCAATATATTCTTAAAAGAATACCCTTCAGATAAGGACCTTCCGGATGTGCCAGAGAAGTCGGGTGGTCATAGGTGTGGAAGGTTTCTCTAACTACGATAGCTCTGCGACCAGCAGCGGCAATACCTTCCCTTACGGCATCAAGAAATTCTTTTCTCGTTACCTGACTCGTGCAGGAAGCAGTATAGAGGAAGCCACCAGCCTTAACCATCTTTACACCAGCCATATTAAGCTTCTTGTAAGCCCTTATGGCTTTTTCAACATCTCTCTTGTTCTTAGCCATTGAAGGCGGGTCCAGAACAACGATATCGAAGCTCTTTTCCTTGCATTGAGCCAGATAATCATACATATCAGCAGTTACAAGCTTGTGGTTACTATTGAAAAA
>JAZUDR010000275.1:0-8649 GCA_045639725.1 Candidatus Avigastranaerophilus sp.
CACTTGGTTTGAATTAAATGGAAGAAAGAAAATTGCTATAGATGATTTAAGATATGAGCCTTTTATCAGTTATCTTATAAATACAGATATAGATTGGGAAAATACAAAGATTTTACAAATCAAAAAAGACTTCTGCAATCAAATCTGGATTGAAAAAGTGAAGTAATACGACGTAGTCGCCAGCTTCGAGCAGCTGCTCGAAAAGCTTGAGTAGGGCGATTTTGGCGCAATTTTTTGTTTTGGGCTAATACCTATAAAGCTGAAGGAGAAGAGATTGTCTATGGACAGAGAAAGTTTCACACTCTCTCTTAAAACCTTGAAAGAAATTCTGTTGGGGTTAAGACTGGGATTTCTGATTGTTCGAAATCTTTAATATTGCGAGTAATGATAAAATCCATTTTATTTCTGACAGCAATGCTATCTACTACTGCATCTTCAAAATCTGGTATTTCAGATAATAATGCGGAGTCTATGTCTGAAGAGATAACATCACAGAATTTGGCTAAATTGGTTAATTTACTAATACTGTATTTGGCTTGTTCTTTTGATTTTAGTGACTTCCGTAATACATAGTAGATGTCGGTAGCAGCAGAAACAGAAATGAAGCAGTCAAAGTCAAGAGCAATTGCTTTTTGCAATGAATTTAAAGAGGTTTTGAAGAATGGTTCTCTTTGTAGAAATATATCTAATATAACATTGGTATCTACTAGTATTTTCACTGCTTAGCTAATCTTTCGTCTCTAGGATTGTAATTGTCTGGAAGCTCGGTTCCTTTTATTATTCCAACTAAGCTGTCAAGTATATCTAGTTTTTCTTTAGCCGTTAATTTGTTTTTAGGAGTTGGAACAAGCTTGGCTATCATCTCACCATTCTGTGTGATTAAAACATCCTGAGTTGAGGCAAGAGCAACATATTTTTCAAAATCCTGTTTTAATTCTATATCAGTGATAACCATTACGCCCTCGCTTGTATGCATATTTTGTTAAATTATAGCAATAAAGTTTAAAAATAAGCAATATTTCCCCCAAAAAAATTGCTACAAAAAAAGATACGACGTGGTCGCCAGCTTCGAGCAGCTGCTGGACAAGCTGGAGTAGTGTGGCTTTTGCGCAATTTTTGTTTTGTGTTTATAACTACGAATCGGACGGAGAACAGATTGGCTATGGACAGAGCAATGTTGCTGGAAAATTAGATAACTAACTTAGTTTAAACACCAAAAACCCAAGAGAATAGGCTTAACCATTATTATCCTAAGTCTTGTTTCTCAGTCATTACCATCTAAGCCATCCGTCCGCCCCCTTTGGTAGAACATAAAATTGCTGTTAATTAGCTTACAGACCTAGTAAAAATTATTTGCTACGACGTAGTCGCCAGCTTTGAACAGTGCTGGAAAAATTTGGTTTGTAGCTAACTTGGTGAGGCTATTGCAATTAGTAGTAATTTGTTTTAGCATAAATTTGAGTTTTATGTTGTGAATATTTCTAAGGGGGCAATCAACATGGAGAACAAGCTTATTGGACATTTTGGTGGCTATAGAAGAACTTTTTCATTTGGTTTTTCCTGTCTTATATATCATGCTACAACATTATTTTGTCAGCGCAATTTCGATTATAAAAACGATGCTCTTGGCAAAACTACAGGGCAGATGGTTGGCGCTGCAAGAAGCGCAAGGCAGAATATTGTGGAGGCTTCTTCCCGCGGTGGTACGTCTAGAGAGCAAGAACTAAAACAGTATGATGTAGCAAGAGGCTCGTTGTATGAATTGGCTGGTGATTATGAGGCATTCATTATTGATCATAATGATGTTCCCTGGTCTGTTAATGATGAACGCTATAAAGCTGTAAAATCAATCGAATTAGATAAATTCACAAATACAGATGACATAGACCATGAGTTTGGCAAATACACCTTGGCCATGAGAAAACGCTGTGCTCAATGGCTTGAAAATGAAGACCCCATGATAGCTGCCAATGCTTTAATTATAGTAATACGAAGAACCTGTGCCTTGTTGTATAGCCAAATGCAACGATTGGCAGAAGAATTTCTTAATGAGGGTGGTTTTACAGAACGCATGAGTAAAGCCAGATTAGAAGCTCGTGACGCTCAATATAAGGCCGAAGGTGCGCCATTATGCCCAGTTTGTGGAAAGCAGATGCGAAAGGTTGTTGCTAGAAAAGGTCGCTATGCCGGTAAACAATTTTGGGGTTGCAGTTCATACCCAACTTGTAATGGCACCAGAGAATTATAATTACAATTATCCCAAGTCTTGTTTCTCAGTTCTTACCATCTAAGTCATCCGTCCGCCCCCTTTGGTAGAACATAAAATTGCTGTTAATTAGCTTACAGACCTAGTAAAAATTATTTGCTACGACGTAGTTGCCAGCTTCGAACAACTGCTCGAAAAGCTGGAGTAGGATGATTTTGACGCAATTTTTTGTTAGTGGTAGTATATCTTGGACCTCAAGCTATTAACTTACTATATTAGAAGATGTTTATATTTTCTGGTGATAATAATTTAGTCTGTAAGATACAGTGTTTGACATTTGTGAGACATCACAAGCCAGTGGCGAGGTTGGGCAAACTTGCAGAGAAAGAAAGTTTTTATTATAATAAGCTTAGAGGTAAGAAGATGCTCACTATCGAATCAATAAAAACTGCTTTGGCACCTATAGCAAAAGAATACGGATTAAAACGTATTTTTTTGTTTGGTTCGTATGCAAAGGGTTGTGCCACTGCTGAAAGCGACGTTGATCTTCTTATAGAGAAGGGTAGTGGGTCTTTTTCTTTAATAAAGCTTTCAAGCTTTTTGCAAGACGTTCAGGATGTATTAAAGCTTTCTGTTGATGTTGTGACTACTTCTGGTATTGCCGCAGATTTTAAAGCTTCAATAGAAGGCACCGAAATTCTTGTTTATGAAGCCTAAGGATGTAATTATTCTACGAAAAATACTAACATATTGCGACCAGATTGAAGAGGCTTGCAATATGTTTGATAATGATTTTGAAAACTTCTCAAATATCTCAGTATTTCAGAATGCATGTTGTATGTGTGTGCTACAGATTGGTGAATTATGTAAGCTTATATCCGATGACTTAAGACGTTCAGAAAAAGTTGTAAAATGGCGTTCCTGGTGTGGTATAAGAGATATTTTTGCTCATCAATATTCAAATTTAGATATAGAATCTGCTTGGCAAACCATTCAGGAAGATGTTCCTAATCTGCAAAATCAAATAGAACTTATATTGAAAAAAAGTAAAAATTAAATCGTCTTGATTTTTTATGGCCATATCAATGAAAACATTAGCTATAGCAAATACATTTGCCATAATAAATCTCCAATCTATTACTTTCTAAGTCCTAGCATTTTTTACTAACAACAGCAAGATACTAGAAAATTATGACTAAATAAGTGTTTTTGATTTAATTCTTAAACTAAATAAGTATTCTATCGGCTACGACGTAGTTGCCAGCTTCGAGCAGCTGCTGGACAAGCTGGGGTAATTTACAAAAAAGATAATGTTTTAAGAATGTATAAAATGAGGTATTTTATTTGTCCATAAAATACCCATTATCGCTCCAAAGGGACCATGTTTGATACATTTCTTCGTAATTATCTTTTATAAAACGTTGTATTTTTAGTATCTCTCGTTCTGTTAATCGGCCTTTATGCTGAAGTAATGTATCACCATTGCTTTTTACGAAAAATTTAGCAGAACCCGGCTCTGATAATTCATTATCACTGGCATGAACATGCATACACTCGATTAAGCAGTGGCTTGTGAAATATAGATAATAGCCGGCAACTTTATAATCAAAATATTTAGGCAACAGCATCCTCCATGTAAAGCATTGCTCTTTGCAAATATTTTCTGGCTATATTTAATTCTATATCATCCATACTGGTTTCAAGCATTTCACAATCAACAGAGAAGACTGCTGCTGAATTTTTTTTATTTAAATTTATCACGGAATAGCCTAATTCTACTTTTGTTACCGCATATCCTCTTATGATAACATCTGCTTTATCAGCAATTTCTTGGGTATTAAGCATATTTTATTTCAACCTTTTTTATATTACTTAGAAACATATCTTGATCAATATTAAGATTTTTTAGAATTGGCCTTAAATCTATATAGTCCTCTATGACACCAATCTTCTGCATTTCTTCTGTTACTACCAGATAACCGTTATTCCATTCTTTAACATTTAGATATTTGTTTAATCGTGGCGAAGTCATAAATCTAATTGTTAAATCACCATATGAGAAGCTGGTATATTTTCCTTCGCTGCTTAAAATAGCTGTTGTATGGTTAAGCATAATATTACTCCTCATGAATATTATAGCATAATTACTTAGGTGTATATATATAATTCGGCCTTATTTTTGATTGTTGAATATCTTCAAATGGTACTCTTGCGATGAAAATGTCAAATTCATCAAAATTCATTGAAGAGAGGTTCCCCAAGTTCTGGCAAGATAAGCACCCTGAGCATAATAAATAAGCTTGTTGAGTTTCAGGTTGGTGACAAAATCATCTTCGGTTTTTATGGCTATATCAATGAAAAAATTAGCTATATCAAATACATTTGCCATAATAAACCTCCATCTGCATCTTCTTTAATTCTAGCATTTTTGCCAAACAACAGCAAGACAAGATAAACTTATTCCTTAGAGTTAGTTACGACGTAGTTGCCACCTTCGAACAACTTCTCGAAAAGCTGGAGTAATTCAAAGAGCATCATAGCCTCGTCACGCAAGTGGCGGGGTGGGGCAAGGTTGCAGAGAAAGAAAGTTTTTATTATAATTGAGTTATGAATAGCAAAGCGTTGGAAATTTTACGTGAAGTTTATAATGGTTGCAGTGGGATTTATGGCAACCTTCTTTGTGATGCTTATTTATATGGTTCCTATGCACGTGGCGACTTTGATAATGAATCTGATGTAGACATTCTTGTTACTGCAGAACTTGATGAACCTGAACGTGGTAACTATTTTGATGAAATAGCTATTCTGTCTAGCCGTTTAAGCTTAAAATATGATGTTACTGTGTCTGTATCAGTAAAATCGAAAAATCAATTCTTGCGTTATGCTAAAATTCTGCCCTTTTATATGAATGTATTAAAAGAAGGCATTAAATATGCAGCATGATGATAAGAAAGCGTTAGCTCTAATCCGTTTAGAGCATGCAGAGCAGTGTTTGAAAACTGCAAAGGCTATTTTGGGGTTAGAGGATTATAAAAGTGCTGCAAATCGTTCTTATTATTCACATTTGGCGCGAGCAAATCATTCATAGGCCGAAGGTGCGCCATTATGCCCAGTTTGTGGAAAGCAGATGCGCAAGGTTGTTGCTAAAAAAAGCCGCTTAGCTTATGTAGTGTGCTAAGCGGCTTTTTTATTGGGGCAAATATTAGCTGTTACGGTGTTGTAGCCAGGTAAGCGGTTAAATGCTTACTTTTTGGGTTATTGCTGGAGCATTTGGAAGAGGCTGAGGCACTGGTTGTAGCAGAATAGGAAGACGTTGTAGCGGTAGCTGGTTGGGGCTAATTCTTCGGCGAGAACAGAGCCATCAAGCTTTTTCTTGAATTCCTGGTCTTCGGCCATTACTTCAGCTAATGCTGGCTCAGCTGAATGATCTAAACCGTTGATTTTTTGCAAATAAGCAAGAATAACTTCTTTTTCGGGTTTGAAGGTTTTTTCGAAATAGTCTCTGTTGATTTCTTCGTCCTGCAGGTTGGCTGTTTCACAGCTACATTCAATTTCTGTGGGAAAATACTTTGATGTTATGACTGTATATGTTCCTTTCTGTGGGCAGGTGTAGTATTCTGGTGTGTTTTTGTTCAGCAGTGATAAATAACCTTTACCCATTAAAGTTTCAACGGCTTTTAAGATATTACTTTCTGCATAATTCTGGTCGTCATTGGCACGGTAATTGTCGTATGCTTCGCAAAGTTCTTTTCTAGCTCTTAAACATTTTGAATAATTATTATTTTCTTTAGCTTTTTGCTTAGAGGCTAAGCGTGCTATTTCATCAGTATTTTTTTCTATGGATTCAATATTTTTGGAAATTAAATTATAAGTATTTTCTACAATCTGTTTTTTGTTTATAGATGAAAAAATCGCTTGTTTTTCCTTCAGTTTGGCTAAAACTGATGATTTAAAGCTTTCTGCTGCATTATCGCCGAAAGCGTTGGAAATGCTTACCAGCAAAACTGTTGCATATTTAGAAGCGGCATAGGCAGGATAAACTGTGGTATCCGGCTGTAAGAGGTCTGCAGTAAAATCGAGACATGAAATGTAAATGCCTGCTGCGTCTTCGTGCTTTTCATAGAAAAGGCTTTTCCAAGCTATACCTGTTAATGTGATTATACTTTCTTCAAAAAAATGTTCTGGAAAAAAGATATTGTTGTGATTGCCTAAGCCATCTGAGATGTTGTAATAGCAATGCTTTGAGGATTCCTTGGCTGTTTTGGTAAACTCGAGAAATTTTTGAACATCAAAGGCTTCGAGCTTACCTCTAATAACGGGATTTATTTGGCGAAATTCTTCTTTTGACCCTATTCTGGAAATAGCTTTTATATCGTTTCTGCAGAATTTTGGCAGATTTTCAAAGGCTTTTAAATACCAATAGGCGGCATTATCTTCAATATAGTTCATTTCCTGGCTGTAGGCTGCAGTGCATATTAAAACTAATAATATAATTAATACCTTTTTCATTCGTATTACCTCTGATGTGCTAATAATGGCTGTAAGAAGAAATCCCCCTTAGTCCCCCTTTACGAAAGGGGGTAAGAATTATTTTTTATTTGGTTTCTTCGAAGAGGAGACCGTTGAAGGTCAGAGTGTGCCAAACCTGGTTTTCATCTTCTTCACGGCCAAAGCGGTATTCAATATTTTTACCATGCTGTGGAAGTCGGCATATGAAGTGAATAGGATTCTGTAAGCCTTTATCTACTTCTTCACCTGCTTTTTCTTCAATCTTTGGCATTTCAAGAGTTTCTCTGAATGGTGGTTCTATGCTTTCCAAGGTCTTGGTTTCTTCGTTATAAAGGAAGAATGCCAAATAGCTTGTAGTTTTTATTTCACTTTCAGTTTCAGTTGAATTTTCTTTTTGTTTGAAGAATTCATCATGAGCATCATAATAAACGGCTACCATTTTCTGTTTGTTTTTAGTGTTCCAGTAACAGGATTCAATATGCACACCACCGGCACCTTCACAGCTATATTGAATAAAGCCATTCTTTTTATCGATGGTAAAGTAGGTTTCATCTTTTATATCCTGCTTTAATTGCTTTATATCTTCAAAGCCTTTGTCGATGCCAGGTGCAAGAGCAATGAAAAAACTTTCGATATCCGGTTTCCCTTCGACCTTATAGGTTTTGGAGGTAAGACTTTCGTAATTAGAGCCAGGTTCCTGGCCTTCTCTTGTTGGCATCAATGTAAACTGCTGTGCGCTGGCCATGGTAGCCAAACTTAACGCTAATACTGTTGCTGCAATAATTTTTCGCATAGTATTCTCCTTTTATTTCTCAATTCCGATCACAAATTGTGGTAGTGCAGTAATATTCCAGAGGTTTTGCCTGTTTTTTCCTTCCAGGCATCAGAAATAGCATAATATTTCGAAAAATCAATAATACGCTTACCAATGTAGAACTCGTTAATTTTTGATGAGAAGCCTTTCTTGAATGCAAAAAGCTTATCGTCAGGATCTAATGACAAACCACCGCCAAGGTGCAGACATTCACAACCCATTTCATGAGCCGCTTTGGCTGCTTCCCATAACAGGAAGGCAGAACCCTGAAGGTCTTTGTAGGCTTCGTCAGAACCACCAAGATGATAATGGGCAGAAAACTCATCAAACAAAAATAGCGAAGCTGCTACTGGTAAGTCACCGCCATAAACAGCCATACTTATTAGCGCATTCTGGTCCGGCAATTCAGAGAGAGTTTTAAAATACTCATCTGAGAAATGATAGTATTTGTCTGCATCCAGCCGGTTCATTGTGGCGTCATAAAGTTCTCTGAAGCATTTGATAGCGCCTTCATCCTTCAAAGAACACCAGATTACTTCTAAACCATTATTTTGGGCTTTATAGTAATTGCGCTTTCTTGCAGAGGTGCCGTTGGAAAGCATAGAGTTGAAATTCTGATTTGTGTTGATACTTACAGTTCTGCGGTTCAATTCAATGTCATACTGGCTCACAAACAAATTGTGATTCATTGTCATCGGATTGAAGCGGACAAATTCTGCGATGATATTGCTTTCGTTGGCCCATTTGAGAAATTCTTTTGTAAAATAATGAGCTAGTTCGTTGCTTGGGTCACGTTCTTCATTATACACGTAGCCGTCTTCCGCAAGAATTATAGGTCCACCATAGCCATAGGGTGATTCAATATCAAAAAGAGGTGCGTTGGAAACGATTTTACGAAGGCTTGTGGGAATTTCTTTTTTTATGAAAGGGTAGAGGATTTTAAACAGACCTTCGGAAGTATCCAGTTCGTAATAACAGAGGCAGGCTTTCCCTTCTCCATTATTTTCAATGGCTTTGCAATATTGCGGTGAATAATAGACCTTCCCATGGAAAAATGGGGTTGAATTGTATATTTCAGCCCATTTTTCAAAGTCTGTGATTATTTCGAATTTCATTAATA
>JAZUDR010000276.1:0-12172 GCA_045639725.1 Candidatus Avigastranaerophilus sp.
CCTGAAGTCTGACCTATTCTTGCATTGTAAAAATCTTCAATTTTAACGAATTTTTTAGTCTTTACAGCCTTATTCTGGCCTTCTGAAATATAATTGGAATCATAACCCCTTACAATTAACGCATTTTCGGAAGAAAATAAAATATCAGAAAAATCTATTTCCTTAGCTCTTTCTTCAGTTATATTCAAGTCTGAAGAAATAATATCTACCCTACCTGTGCCAGCAGCCATAACCATAGCTGTAAAATCTAAGCATTGGAATTCTATTTTTGCCCCAATGTGCTTTGCAAAAAGATTAGCAATATCAATATCAAAACCGACCAATTCATTCCCTTTATAGAAAGAGAATGGCTGCAGTTTTCCAAAAGTTGCTACCTTTAAAGTTAGAAGAGCATCTTTTGGCAATTCTACTTTTTCTAAGATTGCATTTTTATCACTAGTCCATTTTTTTAAAAGCTTATCAATAACACCATTTTTATGACATAAAGCAACAAATTCATCTGCTTTTTCTTTTAAATTTTCGATATTTGACTTCCGTGAAATCCCCAAAGCAATATCTACAGGTTTTCCAAAACTCTCCTTCAGTATTTTACAATCATGAATATCACAAGACATACAATAATATTCAAGATATTCTCTTGATTGGCAGTAAGCATCAATCATACCCTTACGAAGGCATAAAATAGAATTTTCATCGTCACCCAACGAAACCAGCTTAGCATTTTTAAAGACCTTTTCTGCTTCAAACATGGTACCAGAGCCAAGAGGATATCCAATAACAATATCAGGGCCTAGCAGATCGTTTATAGAGTTCTTATTTTTAATCTCTTTTTCACAGCCAGTAACAATAATCAAGTAGAAAAATACAGCTAATATAAATACAATATTTTTTGTTAGTTTATTATTCATGTTTTGTATCGTCTTTTATTCCAAAGCATTTTCAAAATCTTAAACTATTGCTATTTCAAAGCCGTAATTTATTTTTTTGATAAACACTTTTACCTTTCTTTCAACATTTTCTAGAAATTTTTATTTCAATTTTTGTCATTAACCCTGTCATCAGATTTGCAATAACAAAATAAATGATAGCCGTTACAATCAAAGGGAAAAATGCTTCCATAGTTCTAGCGCGAATAATGTCAGTAGCCTTTGTAAGGTCCTGGCCTGCAATATAGCCTACAATTGAAGTCATTTTTACCATGCCGATGAATTCGCCTTTCATTACAGGCAAAAAGTGTTTTGCTGCCTGCGGGAAAATAACTTTAAAAAAGCTTTGGACATTGGAATAACCTAGTGCCAACGCCGCCTCATTCTGGCCTATATCGACAGCTTCAATACCCGTTCGCATCATTTCAGACACATAAGCACCGAAATTGATGGCAAAACCGATTATCGAAACAGCAATGGGGCTGATATCAACTTTCCCGAAAACCACATAATAAAGAACCATCAGGAAAACAACAGCAGGAATGCCTTGAATTATTCTGATAAAAGCCATAGCCACCCAGACTATGACTTTATTCTTTGTTCTTCGAAGCATGCAAAGACAGAAACCGATAATAGAACCTATTATTCCTGAGCATATAGAAATAAATATAGTTACACCAAGACCATCTGTTATAAGCTTCCAGCGGTCTTCAACGATAAAAGTTCTGTAAAAACTTGCTTTCAGATCTTCCCAAATGGTTACCTGATTTTTGGCATTTTCATAATCGATACCTTCACCGGTCAAATCAGCTTTTCTTACCATAAATACAGGTGTTGAATCATAATAAGGTATCATATCCACCAGTTTCTTACGTTCTTCTGAAATAGACAGACAACTCATTACACAATCCGCCTTAGAAGAATTAATAGATGGAATTCTGCCCCCTGCATTGCAACGAACAAATTCAACTCTCATCCCTAATTCTTTTCCAATCAAAATAGCAAGATGAACATCGTATCCAGCCAGTTGATTGTTGCTTACATAAACCATTGGATACAAACTAGCATCAGCAGCGACTCTTAAAACACCATTTTCCTGAGGCCAGTCCTGTTCAGGAATAATTTTCAGTTTTTCGTCATTTCCGAGCCATATATCATTTAGCCTTGTTAATGTTCCATTTTTTTCAAATTCAGAAACAATTTTTTCTATTTTTGGAGTCAAACTACTACCTTTTTTTAAGGCAATTCCATATTTCTCTGGAACACCTCGAACTGGTGAAATAGCCAGTTCCGGATTATTAGCAACAGCCACGGCAATCAATGGATAATCATCGGCAAAAGCATCTAATTTATTATTTTTTATCGCAATTATTCCG
Source organism: Candidatus Avigastranaerophilus sp. (assembly GCA_045639725.1). Classification (GTDB taxonomy): domain Bacteria; phylum Muiribacteriota; class Ozemobacteria; order Ozemobacterales; family Ozemobacteraceae; genus RUG334. The sequence continues at coordinate 2,303 of JAZUDR010000276.1, forward strand.
TCTGCAACTCCGCCATTCAGTTCTATAAAAGAACCGATACCAGGAAAGCAATCACTCATGGCTTCATAAACAGTATTACCTGAAGTCTGACCAATTCTTGCATTATAGAAATCTTCTATTTTGTCGAATTTTGGTGTTTTTGTTCTGTTATTTACTAATTTTGAATTTCTATCTGAATCATAGTCCTTCACTAAGATTGCATTTTCTGTTGTATAAACAATTTCAGAAAAATCTATTTCTTTTTTGCGTTCTTCTGTCACAGTCAAATCAGATGAAATGATATCTACCTTACCAATACCAGCAGCAACAACCATAGCAGTAAACTCAAGACACTGAAATTCTATTTTAGCCCCAAGATGCTTAGCAAATAGCTTAGCCAGATCAATATCAAAACCAACTAATTCGCTACCAATAAAAAAACTATAAGGCTGCTTTTTTCCAAAAGTAGCAACTCTAAGTGTTATTGGAGAATCGTCAGGTAATTCTATGTTTTCCGGCTTTGCATTTTTGTCGTGTAGCCATTTATCAAGCAGTCTATCTATAACACCATTCTTGTGGCATAAATGAATAAATTCATCTGCTTTTTCTTTTAAATTATGAATTTCAGATTTACGTGAAATTCCTAAGGCAATCTTATTTGGCTCACCAAAATACTCATTTAGAATTTTTAAACCAACCTCATGCTGAGAAGTGCAATAAAATTCCAAATAATGTCTTAAATGACAATAAGCATCAATACTTCCTTTCTGTAAAGCAAGGAAGGAAGTGGTTTCATCACCCATGGATACCAGCTTGGCATTCTTAAAAAACTTCTCAACCTGAAACATTACCCCAGAACCCATTGGGTATGCAATCACAGCATCGGAACTCATTAAGTCGCTGATTGAATTTATCGACTTTCTTTTGCTGCCACAGCCACAAAGGATTATCAAGCAGATAAAAATCATTATGATGGTTATATTTTTCAACAATAATTTATTCATGCCGTTTTTAGTTTTCACTTCAGAATTCACGTTATGTTAAAGATATTATAACATATAATCGTAATAAAAACTGTTAAATAAACATACTTGCAAAAGTTGTTTATGTCTGTAAAAAACTTGAAAATTAGCGAAAAAGAATATAGGATATCTAGCAAATAATAAATATACCATAGAACAAAGGAAACGATTGAAAATGAGCAATGGCGTTGTATGGGACATGAGTTCCCTTTTTAAGAAATTTAACGGACCAGACATGGTCAAATTCAGAAATGACATGAAGAAAGGCTTTGCAGAATTTCAGAAGGCCGCTTCTACTACAGCACCGTTAAATGCTAAAAACCAGGCAAAATGGGAAAAGCTTTTTCTTGATGCCCAGAAGCTTTTTGCAGGCTGTTCCCATTATCATACCTATATTGATTGTATTTGTTCAGCAGATGCATCTAATGAAGAATACGCCAAGGAAGCAGCAGTATTAAGTCTTTTTGACGCAGAAGAACTAAAAGACGAAATGTATCTTAAGATGGCCTTTAAGAATGCTTCAGACAAGGATTTCAAAGCATTCTTAGCAAGACCTAAGCTTGCCGCCAACAAATTTTTCATAACTGAGCTTCGCGAAAATGGCAAACGCACAATGGACAGTAACCTTGAAGCACTTGCTTCTGACTTGAGCGTAGACGGTTTCCATACCTGGGGAAGACTTTACAGCACAGTTTCAGGTAAACTTAATTTTGATATGCATTATCCGAACGGAAAGGTTATTGAAACCCCGATAGCCCAGTGCCGTTCTCTTATGGGTGACCCAGACAGACGCGTAAGAAAAGCAGCCTTTGAATATGGCAACAAAGCCTGGGAAACAGTAGCCGATACCTGTGCTGCCTGTATCAACGGCTTAGCAGGTAATCGTCTTATACTTGCAAACAAGCGTGGTTACAAGAATTTTCTTGATGTAGCTCTCGAACAAGCTAGAATCAGCAGAAAAACACTTGATGCAATGTTTGCAGCATTAGAAGAATGCAAGCCTTTTATAATGAAAATGGCTAAGGCAAAAGCTAAGGCAGTCGGTCTCAAGAAATTAGCTTTCTATGATTGGGAAGCTCCTCTTGATCTTCCTGACGCAGGCAATTTCACATGGGAAGAAGCAGTAAAGATTGTAGAAAATTCATTTAAACTTGCTTATCCAAAATTCTGCGAATTCTTTAAATCAGCAATAAAAAACAAATGGGTTGATTCAGAACCTAGAGCAGCCAAACGTCCTGGTGCCTTCTGCACAACTTCATTTATTAATGATGAATCAAGAATATTCATGAGTTATACAGGTAGTCTCAGTGACATATCTACCTTAGCCCACGAAAGCGGTCATGCTTATCATAGTGAAGTAATGAAGGGCATGGCTCCATATTGTCAGAAATACCCGATGACCTTAGCAGAAACAGCTTCCACCTTCTCAGAAATGATTCTTGCCAATGGCATCCTGAATGATAAAAAAGCTTCTGATGCTCTCAAGCTCAGCGTTCTCACCAATAGCGTAAATGATATGATTGCTTATATGCTTGACATACCAACACGCTTTAAGTTTGAAAAGGCCTTCCATGAAGAAAGACAGCATGGTGAAGTAAGTGTAACCAGATTGAAAGAAATTATGTCAGAAGCAATGCGCAATTCCTTTGGTGAAATGCAGGAAAAAGGCGGCGAAAACCCATATTATTGGGAATCAAAACTTCATTTCTATGCAACAGACGTAACTTTCTACAACTTCCCATACACCTTTGGTTACTTACTCAGTAGCGGTATGGCAGCAATGTTCAAGGAAGAAGGAGCAAAGTTCCTGCCAAAATATGAAGCTTTCCTGAGATTTACAGGCGATGAAATGGCTCATAAGGTTGCAAAGAAAACCTTGAAGGTAGACCTTGAAAAGAAGGATTTCTGGATAAAGGCTATCATGGGTCACGAAGAAGAAGTTAAAGAATTCGAAAAGCTCTGTAAAAAGGTTCTTAAGAAATAATATCACTTGCTATATTTGAGTCTCAGCTAATATGTCGGAAAACAATTTAACAATAAGCCCTGGAACCATTATCAATGGCTGCAAAGTCATTGATGAAATCGGCACCGGCGGAATGGGCTCCGTTTATAAGGCTTATGATGAAGCTCTTTCAAGAATGGTAGCCATCAAGATTATGCATGAAACCTCTGCAAATCTTGACCAGCTCGGCAAAGCCAGATTTCAGCGAGAAGCTTCAGCTATTGCTAATCTGGACCATTCAGGCATTGTTAAGATTTATTCCTACGGCGAATACGAAGGCAGACCTTTCTTTGTTATGGAATATGTCGCTGGCTGGTCCATAAAAGACTTTGTCAGCCGCATGACCTATATACGCGATTGTGAAGAAAGCTACGAAATTTTACGTCAATCGGGCTATATCAAAGAAGGCGGACCGGATACTCCTTATTTCCTTTGTGATCATGGGAAAGACCCAATGAAAGACAAGGAATATCCTAACCGTGTCCGCAGACTTATACAGTCGGCAGCCTCTGCCTTATCCGCAGCTCACCAGCAAGGAATCATACATAGAGACATCAAGTCCTCTAATCTTCTGATAATGGACGACACCCATTGCAAGCTCATAGACTTCGGTTTAGTCAAACAGAACGGAGAAAATGAGCTAACCCAGACAGACCTGTTCATGGGGACATTAAAATATGCAGCTCCCGAACAGTTGATGGGGAAAAGAGGGCAGGTATCATACGAAACAGACGTTTACAGTCTTGGTGTTGTAATGTATGAACTGGCAACGCTGTATAATCCAATACAGGTAGATGATGCTGCAGCAATTGTAGCAGCAATCACTCAAGGCAAGTTTAAACGTCCAAGACAGCTTAATCCAAATATCAGCATAGATTTTGAACAGATTATCCTCAAATGCCTTTCCAAAGACCCGGCCAGACGTTATAGGAACGCAGGTGAGCTAGCTCTTGCTCTTCAGCAGGAAGTTCAGTCACAATCATGGTTCGCAGGCTTTACAGAAATGCTCAAGGGTTGGTTCTTCAGTGAAGCCAAAACCAAGGCTGTAAATAAGCCAAAGCTTCGCCCAAAGCAGAAAGCAATCAAGCTTTCTACTAATCCCAATGACCTGACTGGTAATCTGCCGCAATTAACCCCGTCTTTGCTCTTCTTGAAATCAGCAAGAAAGAATTTTTATAGAAACTTTGCTATTGCAGACGCCATAGAAGATTTGAAACAATCCTATGAAATTGATCCGGCCAATATAGATACTTTATTTCTGTTGTCATTTGCACTGTTAACTGCTTCAGACAACACAGTCATCAATAGTTTTGTTGCCAAAACAGAGCCATTGCTTGATAAAAACGATGAATACGTAATCAGCAAATTTAATTTAATCAAAACAGTCTTTGTAAAAAGAGATTATGACGACGGTCTCCAGCAATCGAAGCGACTTCACGAGGTCTATCCAGATGATTATGATATTTTCTTCATGATTTTCTTCTGTCTGGAAGCCCTTGGTGATTACAAAGAAGCTATTTCTGTTTCAAATGAAATTAAAAATCTTGGCAAGAAGAATAACATTATTGCTGTTGCCCAAAGCGAATGCTATTTCTCAATCATGGACTTTGACAATGCAATAAAAGTATTACAGGATAGAATTGCAGAATTTCCGAAATTATACAACCTGCAGGTAAAACAGTTTCAAGCATTGATGCTGAGTGGTCGTTACAAGGACGCCCTAGCCAAGACAAGTGAAATCATAAAGAAAGACCCGACCAATATGCTTATGCAGGTTAACCATGCACGAGCACAGATTTTCAATGAAGATCTGAAGGGTGCTTACAACACCATGCGCAAAGTTGTGGGAATGCCAGGCGATGATATGCTCAGATCAATAGCCTATTGCTGTCTGTATAAGCTTGCCGAGATGCTTGGCGTTAAAGATTCAGAAAAATACATCAGAATGGCGCGCAACATCAGACCTAGAATGTCTTTTCCAACCAATGCGGAATTAAAGGCTATCTTAGAAAAAGACAACCTGGATGGTATTGCTGACGAAGTAGGTCATCCGGTCTGGTTCCCCGCTGTCAGATACTATACAAGAGAAGTCTGCATGCGGACATTGTCACCAAAGTCTTTTACAATTGGGAACTACGGTTGCACATCATTCTTTGTTATTGGAGATGACGGTGAATACACCCATAGCAACATCTTCTGCAATTACAATGTTTATGATATTGACGAACGCTTTTCACAGGTTTGGATTCCAGAAATTGCACAGTCACCGTTTATTGACAGCAAAGGCAATATCCTGCAATCATCATATCATCAGGTTACAGATGAAGGTAGCGGAACAGTAACTGTTACTCACGTAGAGCCCTGGAAGGGTGGCACTGCAAACTATATTTATTGCAGTTATACAAATGGAACCTTAAAAGGACACGACAAAAAGACATTTGTTCTTCCTGCCCTACAGCAACCGGCTTGTGCATATCAGGCATTCATAATAATTGTGCCAAAGCCCTTTGAAGTTGAAGCAGTCAGCCGAAGACCCGATGAACAGATTGATTTCGTTGGATACACAGTATTAGTCTATCTGCCGTTCCTATACGCCGGTGAAATTTTCAGATTACAGATAAACTTCAAATAATCTGCGAATTACTTATCTGTCGTTTTCTTTTTCTCTTCTTCTTCGATGCGGGTTACGACAGGCGCAGTCCAAAAACCATTTATAGCCTCTTCCTTAGGCAAATATATTCTCATTATCAAAAAGAAATTGTCATTAGTGTTGTAAATAGGAAGAGAAGCGCTTCCACTGGCAATAGGCTCATCGCCGGATGGGTCCTCGCCTTCAGCCTTACGTGAGGCTCTGCGATTTTCTTTCTTTTTGTCGGTAACTGGTTCAATACTTATTTCTATAGTTCCAGAAGCATTTTCACTTATATCTGATTTATCATTTACGACAGAAAAAACAGTATTGTAATCATCTGTCTGAATCATACCAGTGCGTGCATTATAAGCGGTTATAGACCAGAATCCGCTTTCCATGCGCGGAGGAAGTCGCTTCTGTTGAAAAATCAATTTATATCTGTTTCCACCTCTTAAATTCGTTCCATCAGTATCGTCTTTATACTTAGAAACAATGAGGCAGCAACTGTTCGGATGGGCGCAAACATAATTATAGGCACAGAAAGCTCTATAGTTATAATCATTCCCAAAATTCGTTGCAAAATTTGCAAGATGTGAAGAAGAATAAAAATTCCAAATAGCAGAATTATAATTCGATGTTTGGAAGTAATATACCTGACTGTTAGAAGGCCATTCACTGTTCATGCATTGCTGTTTGATACTTTCAAAATATCTATAGCTATTGCTTTCACCATATATTGAAGAATCAAATTTCAGGCCGGCTCCTACTCTTATGCGTCTCAACCGGTTAAGAACGTCTCTATCGTAATCAGCGGGAGGATTATCTACCATCAACTGATTAGCAAGATTGAAATATTCTTCTACGGTAAAAGAATTCAGTTTTTGCAATGGATTATACTGATTCTTTATATCGAAACTGCCACTTGGCTGTCTGCCATTACTTTTATAGATTGAAAGCTCTTTTAAATCTATCTGTTTCTGTATTTCAGCCACATTTTCAAGGTCTTCATCGCTATCGCATCTTATATAGCCAATCAACCTGGCTAGATTAGTAGGAACCTTAATATGAGTCATATCACTAGGAACAGACCCATAGTAGCGTGGACCAGTAATAATAAACTTTGTATTTTCATTGTTTGTGCCAGTACCCATAGCAGTTACACAATTAGTGTATGCATCAAAAAGCTCGAACAAGCAGAAACGTTCTGTAGCTGGCTTTGTAAAAACAACAGCATCACGACTCAAATCAAGAAAAGCCTGGGAGCAGACGATATCGCGGTTCACATTTGAAACCTGACCATAGTTTGCATCGCCAATACAATCAGAATGACTAATCTGGTTTACCGGTGCGGAAACAGTTGTTGCGAATGGCGCATTAGTAAATTTAACCCCAGAAACATACATATACACTAATGGGAAAGTGTAAGTAAACGCTTCCTTGGTATATTGAATAGCAGTAGTTTCGTCTACTGGAGCATAATCACTGGAATCACTGTCACCACCGCCGCAGCCAGCAGAAAATATAGCTACAGCTAGCAGCAATAATCCAGTAAATATCTTCTTTATTATGTTTGCCATCCTAATTTGTAAAAGAAGGGCTATAAGCCCTTCTTATTGAATCATTCTTCTCCGATTCCCCAGAGATGCCCCTGGAGCCAAACAACGGCGCTTATATTGTCGCCAACCTTTGGAAGTGGAGAGCCGTTGAGAGATCGTTCTGTCACATAAATATCAAGAGGAATATCTTCACCAGCAGGAGTAGTACCAAGAAGTATTCCAATCTGCCAAACTTTTTCACCGTTTATATTGCCGTATTCTTTGATATCCTGAACAGGAGACTGAATTTCATAGTGGTCAGCGCCCATATCTTCGCGAGGATATACAGCAATCATATTCTTAGCATCTATTTCGAGATTATCCTTAGAATCTTTGTCTACAAGCCCGGCTATTTTTTTGAGTTCATTCGGATCAGTAGTCTGATTTACTTCGACACAGTATGCAAGAGCTCTGATAATGAACTGGAAAGTATCCTTATCGTTATAGAAGGTTCTATTGTCTAAGTAATGAGTATCGTAGAAGTTCAGAAGCAGATTCTGGTCTTCATCCATAAAAGCAGAGATCTGAGCTTCAAGATGATTTGGATAAAGCTGAATATTCTGAATAGAGCAAGGATATTTATTTCCTTCACCAATAAATGGGAAAACTGCCTTCACAGAATTCTTCATTGTTTTGGCATCATTGTGTATTACCATGCTTACACCAGCATTCTGGCTTGGATAAACAGCTAGAAAACCTAATGGTTCATCAGCAGAAAGAGCTGGTTTTTCTTCATGATGAACGGAACCATAGCTTTCAACGTCTTCACTCTTTGGAAGCAAAGTTTTCAGTGAACCAAAAACCTGTTCAGCTTCTTCATAATACATTTCAAGCTGATCGCAATGATCAGAAGCCTGTTCTTCAGTCAATACCCTTACAAATTCATTATCTGACATTAATGCCCTCCGGCAAATTGTTTTGTTAGCATTATAGCAGAAAAGAAGGAAGAAAGGAAGTGGGGAAGAAAGGAAGTGAAGAAGTGTAAGATATTATTTTATTTGCCAAAAACAAACATTATGGTATTATAAAGTAGCATATAATAGGATTTTGTAGAGCAGATTATGAAAAAAGCAATAGCATATATAGTAATGTGCACAGCATTGGCTTTATTAGCGTATTTCTCTATAAACATAGGGAATTACCATATTTCGCCGTCCACTATATTAGCTATTCTCAGTTCAAAGCTGTTTGGAACAGCAGCACCTGAGATTCAGAATTATGAGGAAGTAATATTATTAGAACTTCGCCTTCCTAGAGTAATAATGGTTATGCTGGTTGGTGCAGCCCTTGCAATATCTGGTGCAGCATCACAAGGCATTTTCAGAAATCCGCTGGTAAGCCCATTCATCCTGGGAGTTTCTTCGGGAGCTTCCCTAGGAGCCGCATTAGCAATAGTATATTTCAGTCACATAGCCTACTCTGTCGACATCGCAGCTGGTCTTGGCGGCATAATAGCAGTGATTGCAGCCTACCTGACAGCCCGCAGGCCCGACGGCTCGGTTCCTCGATTATCACTGATATTAGCAGGCACAATCATTTCTTCATTGTTTACATCGCTTACAGGTATAGTAAAATACCTTGCAGATACCGATACCCAGCTTCCAGCAATAACTTTCTGGATGATGGGCAGTTTCGGCAGTATAACCTGGAAAAGTCTGGACTTGATAACCTGGCTTATCCCAATAAATATTTTACTTATGATAGCATTCGCCTGGCAGCTGAATATTCTATCGCTTGGAGACCGTGAAGCAATGCTGCTTGGCATGAATACCAGACGCTGGAAATTAATATATGTTTATTTCATAGTTTCCACAGTTGGTATCTGCGTTGCCAGAACAGGCACAATAGGCTGGATAGGACTTGTAATTCCACACATCGGTAGAGCAATCACAGGACCGAATCACCGTTCACTGCTTCCAACAGCTGCCTTATTAGGTGCTGTATTCATGCTCATTGCAGATGATATAGCAAGAGTAGCAACAAATGGAGAAATCCCGATAAGTATAATCACAGCAATCATAGGCACACCATTCTTCATTTATTACTTGCGCAAGAAAGAGGCCTCGGTATGGAATTAAACAACGACATCATTCTTTCCATAGAAGATTTACATTTTAATTATGCCCGTCACAATACAGAGGTTCTAAAAGGTGTCACGTGCCAGATAAAGCGTGGTGAAAGAGTCGCCCTGCTCGGTTCCAACGGGGCCGGTAAATCGACACTTTTCAGTTTAATTACAGGTCTTGCCAGAAATTATAAAGGTTCTATCAAGCTTAATGGGCGTGAAATCAAGGAACTGGACAGGCATGATATTGCTCAGGTTATTTCCTTCGTGCCACAGAAACACGAGCCTCTGTTTCCCTTCAACGTAAAAGATTTTATTCTAATGGGTAGATATTCTAAGCTTGGCGTATTCGGAAATCCGACGCCGGAAGACTTGGAAGCGGTGGAAAAAGCAGCCACAGAAACTGGTGCAATTAAATTCATGGATAGGCCGTATAATGAATTATCCGGTGGAGAAATTCAGCTGGCAGTCATAGCCAGAGCACTTGCCCAGGAAACAGAAGTATTAATATTAGATGAACCCAATAACCATCTGGATTTTAAAAACCAATTCACTATTTTCAACCTGATTTGCGA
>JAZUDR010000277.1:0-13751 GCA_045639725.1 Candidatus Avigastranaerophilus sp.
GGTAGAAATTATGTTATCCCAGACGACGTTAAAAAACTGGTAGTTCCTGTATTTGCTCATAGATTGATTCTGAGTTCACAGGCACTTGTAAAACACGTCCAGACTTCTACCGTTATCGCAGAAGTACTTGGTCAGACACCTGCTCCTGTAATTAAACAGAAATAACCATGGAATTTGATAACCAAAAACTTACAATAACCTGTGAAGCAGATCTTGCCTCGTCTGATCCTAATGCAGATGAGTTATTTAGTGCTGACACTGAAGCTTTTGAAAAAATAGAAAGATCCTTAGACAGCAATAAAAAGCTTCCGCTTACAATTATGTTCGTGGCTGGTCTAGTGCTTACGTTACCATGGTGGCCAGTATTTGGAAAAGGCTTCTGGCCCGAACTTTCATGCCTGATTTTTTATCCGGTCTGTGTGTATTTTCTTTCTAAGTTTTACGTGCAAAGGGTAAAAAAGGCCTTTAAGCTTGTAAAACGCGTGCATCCTGACGTTGGCATAGAGCAGGACAGAGTAGTTATAACCTTCGACCTTAAGTATACCAGTATATTTCCGTTTGCTATGGCTTATTACAAAGATAACTTCAAGGCCACAAAGTCATTCGGCTCTGTATTGACTATCCTCAAGAGAAGTGATTTCGATGAAAACAAGATTTATCATGGCAGATATGTTATTCCTTTAAACAGAGGTTACGGCACATATCCAGTAGGTCCATTGGAACTTACTGTCTGTGACCCATTCAAACTGTTCAAAGAAACAATTATGTTTGAACCGGATTCAACCTTGTCTGTATGGCTTAATCCTCCGCCCGAAGAAGATTTAAGACTGATAAACACAACTATCCTGACTCCAAACGGAACCACAAGTTCGGGCAAAGCTGGTCACGGCATGGATTTTTATGGCCTTAAGGAATATGCTCCTGGTGATGATATCAAAGCTATAAGCTGGACTAAGTCTGCTGCAATCGGCAAAACCGTCATCAAGCAATTTGAAGAAGATGCAACCCCCAATGTATTCATAGTTTTGCATACAGATCGCACTCAGTTAAGAGGTCTAGGCACAGGCAACGCAATGAAGCGTATTTTCCGCATTGCTGCTGCAACTATTAATGCTGCAAAGGAACGTGGCCTTCAGGTAAAACTGGCCATGACACAGGAAAGAACCGCAACTGTTACCAATATCGGCTCTGAAATACCTGTTTATGGTTTCATGACTCAGCTATTAGGCAATCTCCAGTCAGCCGAACCAGACGCAATGGAAGATTTGCTGAACACCTTGTGCTATGAAGCAGGTGCCGGTTCAACAATAATGTTCTTAAGTCATACATTAGCCCTTAATTACAATCTTTTGTCTGAAGCAATGTCTGTTTTGCATGCAAAAGGCTGTAAGCTTGTTGTATGGGTTATCGACGATTCCAAGATGCTGAATTTCTCAAGCTGGGGAGCTGACAAGGTTACTCCGGATGAATTTGCCAGCCACGCGCTAGAGCTTGGTATTTTCTTCAGAATGATTGATCCTAAGGAACAGAGACTTAAGGAAGAAGCATTTGTCAGTGCTGGAAAGATGCTTGGTGTATAATTATGATAAATGGCGGAATAAATCAATTAGCAAAAGATGTTTCCGGTGTTGGAACTGGTGGAAACCGCTTCCTTAATTCCTTAGATACAATAAAAACTATTGCTCAGAAAGAAAAAGCCGATGACAAATTCGGTTCATTAGCTGCTGGTATGCAAATCCGCATTATTGCGCTTCTAATAACCGGTTTAATCTGGTCATTTGCAACGATGCTTCCATCAAGCATGAAAGAAGACCTCACACCGCCTAAGACACAACAAACCAAGACAGAAAACGACAAAAAAGCTGATCAAGATTTGTTTGATATCATGATAGATTTAATGCGTATGGGGGTTAGAATTGCCATTGCTGGTGGATTTACCATTTGTGGAATCAGGTATTACAGAAAAATGAAGAAGAAAAAGTCAGCCGATATCGCTATTGAAGAAGAAATGGCTAGACTTCGTGAAGCAATAGAAAAGCAGGATACTGGTGCTGGTGCTGGTTCCGACAGACAAAAGTTTTCCACAAACTTGGACGGCGTAACTCTGATGGAATTATTTAACAGCTTTGCAGAAATAATGGCTATCCGCGGCGATTTGCCAAGACAAGACGATGAAACAGCCCTTGAGTATTTTAGAAAAGTTGCAAAAGAAATCAATTTTTCAAAGGGCAAAGCAGAATTAGCTTCCCGTTATTTCGAAGACGAACTTTATGGTCAACATGAAACGACCGAAGAAAACCGCAATGCCTTTCTTGAGCTTATCTTGAGTATGATGGAAAAAGTAAAGCCTAGCAAAAATAGAATATAAAACGGATAAAAAAATAGCTTCCCTCAAATATTGGGAAGCTATTTTTTTATCTATTAAAGATCGTATGGTGTCAGAACTTCGTAACCATTTTCGGTTACAACAAGTGTCTGTTCGAACTGAGCGGAAAGGGAACCATCGGTTGTTACTGCAGTCCAGTCATCGTCAAGAACTCTTGAATATGGTTCACCAAGGTTAATCATTGGTTCGATAGTAAAAACCATACCTGGAACGAGTTCAATACCAGTATTCTTACGACCGTAGTGAGGAACTTCAGGAGCTTCGTGGAAGCCTCTTCCAATACCGTGACCAATATAATCACGAACAACTGAGCAACCTTCGCTTTCAGCATAAGATTGAATTGCATAGCCAATATCGCCAATCTTATTTCCTGGCTTAACAGCAGACAAACCGCGCTTCAAGCTTTCTCTGGCAACTCTTACGATTTTCTTAGCATCTTCAGAGCACTTACCGACGAAGAAGGTCATATTAGCATCAGCATAATAACCGTGAAGAATAGAGGTTACGTCAACATTAACGATGTCGCCTTCAACAAGCTTTCTGTCAGAAGGAATACCATGACATATAACATCATTTACAGATGTGCAAACGCTTTTTGGGAAACCATGATAGTTGAGTGGAGCTGGTGTAGCACCGTGACTGATGGTATATTCATGAACCAAAGTATTGATATCATTTGTAGTCATACCAGGAACAATCTTGGCTTCACAAAGCTTTAAAGTATCTACTACAAGCTTACCAGCTTCCTTGATACCAGCCAGGTCAGCAGGAGTTTTGAGCTTGATGCGATAACGTCTGAAATATGTTTCAGCAAGCTTCTTTTCTTCGTAAGAGCTTACTTTATTCATACAGCATTTCTTATATTTTAGGCCACTGCCACAAGGACATGGGTCATTACGGTTAATTTCTTCCATAATTAACTCCTTTAAAATTCAATGTAATTCTACTCTTACAAAGTGCTTTATACAACAAAAAAATAAAACTTGCATTACTAGTCTTTTAACTCTATTATGTACGCCATTACATCTATTGGAGGTTTGCTATGCGCAAGTGGCGCCTTGAAGATTCTGCTGAATTATACAATATTGATGGCTGGGGTATTGGTTACTTTGGGGTTAACGAAAAAGGCAACGTTACAGTAATGCCGCATCGCGATCCAAACAAAGCAATAGATATAAAGGAACTCTTAGACGATTTAGAAAAACAAGATGTTTCCTGCCCAGTTCTATTAAGATTCCCAGACATTCTAGACGAACGCATAGAAACCCTTGCAAAGTGCTTTAAGAACGCATCAGAAGAATATGGCTACAAAGGTCAGTATCATACAGTTTACCCAATCAAAGTAAACCAGATGCAGCCAGTTGTTGAAGAAATCGTAAGACACGGTGAAAAATTCGGTATTGGTATGGAAGCAGGTTCAAAGCCAGAACTACACGCAGTTCTTGGTATGACCCAGAATCCAGATACAATCATCGTATGCAACGGCTATAAAGACAAAGAATTCATCGAAATCGCCCTTCTAGCAACAAAAATGGGCAAAAAGGTTTTCCTGGTAGCCGAAAAGCTTAATGAATTAAAGATGATGGCACAGCTTTCCAAGGAACACAATGTTAAGCCCAACATCGGTATCCGCATTAAATTAGCAGCATTTGGCAGCGGTAAGTGGGAAGAATCCGGCGGCGATAAGAGCAAGTTCGGTCTCACCCCAATGGAAATTGTTGAAGCTGTTGATTACATGAAAAAAGAAGGTATGCTCGATAGCATCAAGCTTATCCACGCACATCTCGGAAGCCAGATTACCAATATCCGCAAGATTAAACACGGACTTCGCGAAGCTTCTCAGTTCTTTGTTCAGTTAAGCAAGCTTGGCTGCGATATTAAGTTCGTAGACATAGGCGGCGGTCTAGGTGTTGACTATGACGGCACCAAAACTACTATTTCCAGCAGCATTAACTATTCTATTCAGGAATATGCAAACGATGCTATTTCTGCCTTACAGGAAGCTGCAGACAAGAACGGTCTTAATCATCCTAACCTGATTACAGAATCAGGCCGCGCTCTTACCGCTCATCACTCTCTGTTGGTATTCAATGTTCTTGAAAGCACATGCCCACCAAGAACTCCAATTGATGAACTTAAAGTATCTGACGACGACCATGAACTGGTTAAAGATATGTATGCTGTATTGGAATCAATCACAGATTTAACAATGATTGAATGCTGGCATGATGCATTACAGCTCCGTGAAGAATCCTTGGATCTCTTTGGTCTTGGTTTATTAGACCTCAAGAATAGAGCAAAGGTAGAAAAGATTTTCTGGACAATCGCCCACGAAATCACTGACCTTGCCAAGGAATCAAAACACGGCCTCGAAGACTTGACTGACCTTGATAAAATCCTTGCAGAAAAATACTTCTGCAACTTCTCCATGTTCCAGTCATTGCCTGACCATTGGGCTATTGACCAGTTGTTCCCGGTAATGCCACTTCACAGACTTGATGAAAAACCAACTCATCAGGCAACTCTTCAGGATATCACCTGTGACTCTGACGGTAAGATTGAACGCTTCATCGGTAACCGTAGCTATAATCACACTCTTACTCTTCATTCACTGAAGATGTATGAAAATTATTATATTGGCGTATTCATGGTTGGCGCATATCAGGAAATTCTTGGCGATATGCACAATCTGTTCGGTGATACCAATACAGTTCACGTAACCATCAATGAAGACGGCTCATACAACATTGGTGAAATCATTGCCGGTGAAACAGTATCTGACGTTCTTGATTACGTTCAGTATGATTCCAAGAAGCTTGTCAGAACAATGGAAACCTGGGTTACTGCCGCAGAAAAAGAAGGCAAGATTACCCACAAGGAAGGAAAAGAATTCCTGGCAATCTATTGCTCTGGCCTATATGGCTATACCTACCTGGAATAAAATAGTCGAGTGCAGTTACTTCGATAACAAGCAGGTATAAGGTCTGTTCCAATATGCTCTTGGCTGTTGGCCGGGACAAAGATAAACAACCGAAAATCCCCCTACCCCCTTTACCAAAGGGGGTATTTTATGTTTAGAAAAAATGGATTTTATGGTTAGGCCTACTTGCACACTTTATTAAAGAGGACTAAGGGGGTATTTTTATGCCCAGAGCGAGTAGTCTATATCCTGAACGGCGGTAAAGGTTATAGAATCAGGCTTAGCAGTGATTTCTAAAATATTATCCTGCAGTATATAGTATTTGTGGCCTATGTCTGTTTCTAGGTCTTTATAGCTTAAAATGACCATACCACGTTGTGGAGCAAGCCTGTAAAACATATTTATCGCAGGGATACAATAGCCTTCATATTTGCATTTTGCAAAAACCTGCTTTTCCAATAAACCGTTAAAAGCCCTTTTACAACGTTCAGGATCATTAACAATAGCAAGAACATTGGAATTATCAGTGGCTACATCTTCTACAAGCGCCAATGTCGCAAACTCTGTTCCCATTATCAGGTCCTGGAAATTAAAATAGCAGTCCTCCATCGTAAGCGGCTCATTCTTGGCTTTTGCCCTATTATTCAGCAACAGCAGACATAAACTGTAAATAGACATTTCATCATTAGTAAGTGTTATATTGAAGGGTGAGAAATTACTTAAATTTGTTTCGCCAATTAGCGCATCCTTTGCAACAGCAGCTATACTTGAAGCTGGTATTGGCGCGACTAAGGTAACAACCTTTGTCGAATAATCAATAGTACATAAAGCCCAAAAACCGTTTTTAAAGCTGAATACACATAACGGCACAGCGCCAAAGCTGCTGTTTGAAGCAACAATAGCTTTCTGAGGTGCTGAAATAATACTGGCAATCATAGAACCATCTGGTGTTATTCTGTTATTCCTAACAAGGCCATTACCTTCAGCTTCTTTCAAAGCCTGGTCAAGATTACTGCCATTAAATTCAAGATAAGCAGCAGCAAGCTTGTTCACAGGCAAATTAGAGGTCTGCAGAAAAGCTGAGTAACAATCAACGCTTAGTCTATAGCAATTCATTTTCATAATATTATTCAGCCTCTACTTTATATCCAGCTATTAGAAGACCATAAGTCTTTCTTTTTGTCATTACCTTCGGAATCAGAAAGACTAAGCAAATACGCAACATCCATACTTACCAGTGAGGGATTGATTTTATTTATTTCACTACCGCCATATTTGCAGGAAGACTTAGCCTTCATCACAGCGCTTAATATGCTTTCTTCACCTGTCTGCTTATTGCCGAGAAGCGGCATGGCCTTGTCTGCTTCAGCAACAGCAATATCAAATGGTCTTGGGTTCATAACCATAGTCTTTTTCTGGAAATATGAATAAACGTTCTTGAATTCCTTATTATTTGAATAGCCACCAAGCTCTAGCATGGCGCCTTTACCAAGTTCGAGCCATTCTTCCCTATCATAGCTTATCTTAAATGGGGAATCCTGCGCCTGTTCAACTTTTTTAGCCGGCTTTTCTTTTATATTGGCTCTTGTGACATGAATAACTCTTTCTGTTGGTGTTATTTCTTTAACAATTTGTTCCTGCTCAAAAGCAAGAAGATTACGCTTATTGGCAATGACTGTTTCAAATTTTGAGGTTTCCAAAGCTGGAACAATTGCAATCGAGCCAAGTATCAATGAAATCATAATACTTATTACTGTAAATACGAAGCATGAGAAATAGCTCCATAATCCGGTATTATCAACACCTTCCGCCAGGTTATTAACACTTATCAGAATAGTTCCGAAACGTTCTATAAGCTCAAGAAACTTTTCTATCCATATTCTGTTCTTGATTAAACTAATATAATAATCAAAGCCTTTTTCATCGTATGTATCTTCATCAACAACAAAATTGGGCTCAGGTAACAGTATTTTGGAAATAGAAGCAATAGCTTCTGCACGCTTATAGTAATTACTGTTAGCATTATTTAGAGCTGAATTTATAGTCTGCAGAACTTTTATTTCATTCTCTTTTGACTGAATTATGCCTTCAATATTTATATCCTGAGCAAATGAAGACAAACCGCAGAACAGCACAAATATTATTGAAATTATGAGGCTTCTTTTCATATTTCCACCTCTATTTCATTCTGGCTTTTCTTTATCAAAGAGCTTAGAAAAAGAACAGCCCAGCCTATCATACAAACAATTAGGCCATAATAGGAACCTAAATAAATATTATATTCTGTCCATATTAATCCAAAAGACAATAAAAATCCCAAGGCTGCGCCAAACATGGCTGTTCTGGCTGCACGGGCATTTCTCGGTCTTCCATTTTTAAAGGAATTTATCAGCATCATAATAGGATTATTAATATTTCTGTATGCTTTAAAACAAGCAAACATAGCAATTACACCGATAAATGAATCCTCATAGGAAAGGCCTGCAGTCATTAATTCAAATAGAATCAAAGAAACTCCAAATCCTAGAACAAGCGATGCAAAATTAGACAAACGCCCATAAATAGTAATATTCATAGCAGGACAAGCATTGTAATAATTTGTATCAAATTTTCCTTCAAGGATTAACTGCAGGAAAAAAGTTAAATATAGTATTTTTCCCAGAATGCCGCCAAAAACATTGATAATATTTCCATGAATGCCGCCTCTTGCGTATGTAAGCCAAGAAAGAACAACACATAACCCATTATTAGGGTAATTTACCCTGGCCCAAAGCACAGCAGACCAAAGTGTTAACATTACAACAATAAAAATGATTACCTTAACAGTAAATATCTTTTTTATGCCCACTCGGAACAAATTCTTGATAAATTCAATAACCTCTGTAGTATTCATGCCTTTAACCGGCAAAATACCTGTATTAGCAAAATAAATACCATTATAAGTTCTGCTTAAATCATGGGTAAAAATAGGTCTCTTTTTGAAAGCCAGCCAAATAAAAGCCTGACCGAGTATAATACCGATTAAAAGATTTATGCCTTTATGTTCATCAGTTTCCAACCAGTTTATGCGTGGAAAAGCTTTTATATAGCCAATTTCTTTTTTATAGGTAATACTACTGTCGCCACCTCGAAGATACTTAGAGCCTACGTATTTCTCGCCTTCTATCCAAAATTCATATTTTATTTTCCAGCGATATCTAATGGAGCGATCTGGGCAGGTTTCATAGCAACCAACAATCAAAGGTGTAAAAGCTCCCTGCTTAGTGGTAGTTCCTAGAAATTTGACCCCGTCGGCAGCAAATCCAATAATAATGCTAGTTAAACCAATAAGAAATAAAACACTTCTTATTACCCAACTAAATGCATATTCACGTTTCATAACTTCATCTTAGCCAATTTGAGATTTAACAACGCTTATAATAATATAAACGTCATTCTTTTTCAATAAGAAGCATTTTATGCAAGCTTCTTACCACAATTTGCGCAGAAAGAAGCACCACCAAAAACTTTAGCGCCACAGTTCGGGCAAAAATTCAACTTTGCAATATTGTTTTCTGCAGAAGAGCTAGAAGGTTGGTTATTAATATTAACCGCCTGACTAGAAGGTATAACATCAGTATGTTTTTCTTCTGGAACAGTTTTTGTTTCTGTCACAGGCTTTTCAACAGGCTTAGGTATTTGAGTCTGAATAGGCTTAGCTTCTACTCTTGGTTGTTTCGGAGCAGAAGGAACAAATACTTCTCTTGGTTTTTCTTTGCTTCTGTGAAAGCCTAAGTATAGGAAAAAACACCCGAATAAAATTCCTACAATAGAAGACAAACCGAATGTAGCCCCAGTATCAATGCAATTAAGCCAAGGGAATGGACCGAAATAATATACAGTTGTATTATTTCCTATTTTTTTGCTCTTTTCGGGCAAATCAATATTCCCAGAGTATTCTGTATTATTGACCTTGAATTTCCAGGAATAATGCCATTTAGTTTTTCTGATGGCTCTTCCCTTGTCTTTTCCTTCCTTATCATAATATGTGACCTGCTTCATCTCTACAGGAACACCAGCACATTTTTCGCCAAAATGAGGCAACAGGTCTTGGGCTAACATTTTAACTATTAGCAGTAAACCGATAACGATAAATAATAATCTAAGCCATATAGGTGCCCCGCTCTTAGCTGCCATAAGGAACTCCTCAAAATATTCTTCGTATTAATGATTATATAAAAACATTTCCTCACAATCAACCCCAACAATGCATTACAAGCCGTTAATTATCTTTTTTATCATTATTATTTATATGAATTTTCTGAAATTCTTCTTCTGTAATCGGGAATGTAGTGTTTTCTGGGAATTCTTCTATTGCAAAGCCTTTCATACTGCCTGGATCAAACAAATACTCCAATCCCAGTGCTCCTGAAGATGTTGTTATACGCATTACATCGCCTGTGCCAGCTACTGTAGAATATTCACGTTTAACTGATATTTTCTTTGTCTTTCCTGGTTCGGACCAGTCTGTAACAACGTATAAACAATGTTCGGTTCGTTTTACCTGAACATATCTTACTGTTGGAGTGCTGAAATCAAATCCGGAATTAATTTTCAATACTAGCAGATAATTAAACAATGCAGAAATTAAAAATATTACACCACCACAAAAGCCTAGAACAGCTCTGAAATCACTTTCAGAACAACTATCGCCACATTGCTTATATAGGAAATGATAATAGTGTTTAAAGAAAATTGGTGCTAATGCTCCGCTAATAACAAATCCCAGAAAAATAGCAGCATACTCACCCCACTTTGATATAGGATGAACTTCACCATCAACTGATAAAAAGATAAATAGCATATAGGCAATCAGAAAATAGAGACAAGTTCTATCATGAACATCATTTATGTCGAATTTTATACTGTTTCTCTCTCTGCGCCTTCTTTGATACTCAGATATTGAAGTCATTTCTTAATCCTATCCTTTAACAATTTACCATGTTTTTAATACCTAAAAACAATACTCTCACCCTATGTTCTATCTATTATAACTTATATACTTTTCTTGTAAAGTATAATATAAAGATTTAGAGTCATAACTGCGGAGGCTATTGAATTATTGGGGTAACAGTGGTATCATATTTGCACCAAATTCATTTATTGGGGAAAAAGATGAGCTCTGAAGAAACAACAAACACTACTGAAGTTACTGCTCCAGTTAAACCCTCTAATTTTATTCGCGACATTATTGAAGAAGACCTTAAGTCTGGCAAAATAAAAAAAGTTGTTACCAGATTTCCACCAGAACCAAACGGCTATGTTCATATTGGCCACGCAAAAGCAATCTGCGTAGACTACGGCATGGCACGCGATTATAATGGTGAATTCCATCTTCGCTTTGACGATACAAACCCAGTTAAGGAAGACCAGGAATTTATGGACGGCATTCGCAACGACCTTAGATGGCTCGGCTGTGAATGGGGTGAACATGAATACTATGCTTCTGATTATTATGATCAGCTTTATGATTGGGCCGTTTATATGATTAAGAACGGTCTAGCATATGTTGATGACCAGAATGCAGACCAGATAAGAGAAACCCGCGGCACTCTCACTGAACCCGGTAAAAATTCTCCATGGCGCGATAGAAGCGTAGAAGAAAACCTCGACCTCTTCGAAAGAATGAAGAAGGGCGAATTTGCAAATGGTGAAAAGGTTCTCCGTGCTAAGATTGATATGGCTTCTCCCAATATCAATTTCCGTGACCCGGTAATGTATCGTATTCTTCACGAAAAGCATCCAAGAACAGGCGACAAGTGGTGCATCTACCCAATGTATGACTTCGCTCATGGCCAGTCAGACTCTATAGAACACATCACTCACTCAATCTGCACTCTTGAATTCCAGGACCACAGACCACTGTATGACTGGTTCATTAAGACTCTTCCAGTTCCAGCAGAACCACACCAGTATGAATTTGCAAGATTGAATCTAACCTACACTGTAATGAGCAAGAGAAAGCTCAGAGAACTTGTTCTCCAGAATAAGGTTATGGGCTGGGATGACCCAAGAATGCCAACAATCTGCGGTATGAGACGCCGTGGTTACACTGCTGCAGCTATCGTAGACTTCTGCGAACGCATTGGTGTTTCTAAGGCCAACAGCACAGTAGAATTTGCTCAGCTTGAAAACTGCATCAGAGAAGACCTCAATAAGCATGCTACCCGCTACATGGGTATCGTAAATCCTCTCAAAGTAGTTCTCAATAACTATCCAGAAGATTTGACTGAAGAATTCGATGCAGACAACAACCCAGAAGATCCAAATGCAGGCACCCGCAAGGTTAAGTTCACAAAAGAACTTTATATCGACCGCGATGACTTCATGGAAAATCCTCCAAAGAAGTATTTCAGACTTGCACCTGGCATTGAAGTCCGCCTTAAACATGCTTATTACATCAAGCTTACAGACATCATAAAAGATGCCGAAGGCAATATCGTTGAACTTCATTGTGACTATGACCCAGAAAGCCGCGGTGGTTCTTCACCAGACGGTCGCCGCGTAAAGGGAACAATCCAGTGGGTATCTGCCAAATACGGTGTTCGTGCAGAAGTCCGTCTGTTCGACAATCTGTTCAGTGTTCCAAATCCAGACAAGGTTGAAGAAGGTCATGATTTCATGGAAAATCTGAATCCAAATTCTTTGACCATCGTTAAGGATGCAATCGTAGAACCAGCCTGTGCTGATTCAGAAATAGAAAAAGCTGTTCAGTTCATTAGAATCGGTTATTTCTGCAAAGATAAGGATTCTAAGCCAGGTATGCCAGTATTCAATAAGACAATAGGTCTTAAAGATGGCTGGGCAAAAGAACAGAAAAAAGCCTGATAAATTAGCTAAAAAGCCTCTGTTTTTATCAACAGAGGCTTTTTTTTATATTCAAATATAAAATAATATAATTGATTTTATACCATATAAAAGTTGAATTATTAGCCAAATTCGGCTAGATTATTGAACTGAAAATAAAAGAAACCGGTGATTCTTATGAAAAATGAAATAGCCTGGCAATCTGCCGAAGACGGCGGACTTCCAATGACATTAGACGAAAAAGGCCTTGGTCTGAAGGGTTCAGCCAAATTCTTTTTCTATTTCTGCTCAATAATCTCACTTCTCTCAATGCTATGGGTAATTGCAATTTCAATAGGTGTTTTTGCAGCAACAAGAGAAGACCCTACCCTTCCGACCTATTATCCAATGGTTGCCGTAGGTTGTATTGCATTAAGCATGATGTGTATTAACACTCTTGTCAAATTCTACCGTGACAAGATAAAGTATGAAAAGCACGTAGAAATAGATAAAGGCACAATTAAGTATCATGAATTCATTAATGATACCAGAAAATACGACTGGTCTGAAAAGATAAGAAAATACGAGTCTGTAGAATTACGCCATTACAATTACCGCGGTGTAAGCTCATGGTATATTTTCCTTTCACACCAGGACAAAGACCGCAGAGTTGTTCTCTTTGCGCCGGAATACAAATTCCGCTCAGCAACAGAAGAAACAAAACGCGAAACATTAGATTTTTACAGCAAGCTTTTCGACTTGCCAGCCGTCTACTTAGATTTGGAAGCAAGCTACAAGAAATCAGAAGAAGAAACAAAGAAGAAATAATCATGAATAACAAAGTAACCTGGAAGCCTGGCACAATGCTGGCACCTGTTCCTGTTGTAATGGTAACCTGTCAGGGAAACGACAACAAACCGAACATCATCACTATTGGCTGGGCAGGAACAATCAATTCTGAACCACCGATGGTTTCTATTTCTGTAAGACCATCACGCCATTCCTACAAGCTAATAAAGGAAAGTGGCGAATTTGTCATTAATATTCCAAGCAGAAAACTGGCACGCGAAACTGATCTTTGTGGTGTCATTTCAGGAAGCAAAGAAGACAAATTCCATGAAACTGGCTTAACTGCAGGTAAAAGCAACACTGTAAAAGCTCCTATTATTTCTGAATGTCCGATGAATCTTGAATGCAAGGTTAAGCAGGAAATTCCCCTTGGCTCTCATAGCATGTTCCTGGCAGAAATCACTTCTGTTCAAGTTTCCAAAGAATTCGTAGACAAAGAAGGAAAATTCGAGCTTGGAAAAGCAGATTTACTCGGTTTTGCTCACGGCACATATGTCGCCCTTGGAAAACAGGTTGGAACCTTTGGTTTCAGCGTAAAAAAGAAATGATAAGAAAAAGCGTAATAGTAATTGGTGCTGGTCCTGCTGGTCTCATGGCTGCGATTACCGCAGCAGATGCCGGTTATGTTGTAACTGTTTTTGAATCAATGCCAAAGCCTTTAAGAAAGCTTGGTATTTCTGGTAAAGGCCGTGGAAATCTGACTAACACCTGCTCTTACGACCAATTCTTAATGCATTTCAATAATCGTGGACGTTTTTTAAAGACTGCCTT
>JAZUDR010000278.1:0-17059 GCA_045639725.1 Candidatus Avigastranaerophilus sp.
TATCCGGCATCCTGCCCTGCGAAGCCCGGACTTTCCTCATTACCTTTCGGAAAACGCGATCGACCGGTTACCCTGCAAATTCCATCTTAATCGATGCGAACGTTTCGCCTAGTTCCTGACAGGCGCATAATCAAACCAGCCTTGCCAGATGGATAAATAGGCTCTTTTTTACGTCTTGTCAAACCACATTTTTCACAGACGTAAATCTTTCTTTGTAATCCGAGAGTATTCTGACCCGGTTCCTTCAGGACTTCTTTTGTGATCCTGAGGCTGCCGCCACACTTCGGACAACGTTCAACAAAGAAAACTATATACAAGAAGAATATAACAATGATTAAAACCAGAAAAGCTTCTTTGTAAGACCAAAGGAACTTACCAAGTTCAAAGGTTCTGGGTTCGTTAGCCACACGCTGTTTGTCGTGGGCAAGCTCATCAAGAAGCATAGACTTAAAGGAATGTATACCATCCATGAAGCCTTTGCCATCGTTATTTTCAGCGTTATTAGGAAGAATCACCTGATTGAGGATATTTTCGCCCATCTCCTTAGTAATCAAGTATTTGAGACCAATACCAACCTTCAGAAGAATCTTGCCATGAGCTGCTCCTTCAGGAAGAAGAGCATATATCAAAATACCTCTTTTATCAAGCCCTATTGAACGAATCCATTCAGAAAAGAATCCATCAGCCTTAGTCTGGCCTTCGTTAAGGTCCTTTACTGCTTCAGTCTTGATCAGGATTCTGATACGCGCCTGCTTTTCTATTTCCATACAGTCAGCAGCAATTAGCTTTCTGTATTCTGAGTTAATAATAGAAACAGAATCAGAAATATATCTTGCGATTTCTGTTTCAGTCAGATTTATGACAGCAGATTTTTCAATAGTAGATTCAGGCTTTGGAGTTTCCTCAGCAAAGCAAGCCTGTGAATAAATACAAGCCGCAAAAACTAAGAATAATATCAAAGCAAGTCTGCTAAGTTTTGAAAAATTATGCTTCATAAAGGAATTATTCTCTTGGTCCAGTCCAATACAGATAGACTCCGCAATTGTCACAAGCCTCTGCTTCTACAGTAGTCTTGATAGAACCAAGAATACCAGCGGGAACACCCATACCACATTTCGGGCAGGCCGGATTTTCTATTCCGAAAAGAACCTGACCTTTTTTGCGGTTACGCAAATCTTCATATTTAACCAGAACACTGGTATCAACCTTCTGACTAGCCTGATTGCGTTCAGTAACAATCAGTTCAAGTTGCTTCTTGTCACCAATGACTTCTTCCTGAATGCGGGTTTTTACCATTCCAAGATGTTCCTTGCGACCGGCAACAACCTTTGTGCTCTTTTCAATGTCAGCGGTGAGGGCTTCAATCTTTTCCATATCAGAAAGAATCTTTGTTTCCAGTTCATCTGCCTGAGCCTTATATGTATTAACCATCTTTTCAAATGCAGCATAATCCTTTGGTGAAACACCAGCGTTCTGCATTTTAAGTTCAGTTACCTTAATTTTGCTGTTAAGATCTTCTACTTCGTGCTCAGCCTTCATTTTGCGTAGCTTAATATTTTTGAGCAGTGCAGATTTTTTTTCAAGAAGTTCAGCTTCACCTTCCACGTCTTTTTTCATGCGAAGGTATTTCTGTTTCTTTTCTTCAATCTGCTTCTTAGCTTCATCAATCTTTAAGTCTAGTTCCTGCACAGGAATTAGTTCCATTATACGTAGCAATTGAGACCTCTACTGTTTAATTTTCTTAACAATTTATCAGATTTGCATAAAATAAGCAAGTTTTACCCAAAGCACAATATAAACAGAAAACAAACATAATAGGACTAATTTAGAATTAAATGCTATAATAAGATAATGGTGCATAAAGAAAACAAAACCAATAAGAGTTCCTGTCTGGGCAAGATATGTATATTATTTTGTCTGTTTTTAGCATTTACCATAGTTTTAAGCCTTGCAGGCATCGGAATAGTATATTACGAACTGACTCAGACCAATGACCTTGCTGTCTATGCCAGCAAAAAGCTTTCCAGAGCAGGGAGATACACTTTTGATATAGGGCATTTCAAAAACACCCTGCCTCTTATAACGGCGGAAAATGTTTCATACAAAAAAATCAGTGACGTATCCACCTTCACTGTTAACACCAATGAGCTTGTAATCTACCCGGATTACAGCGCATTGATGATAGGAACCCATAGTTTTACGCTCAATGGTGCTTCTTTATATTTAAAAAACCGGAATTTTCTAGTCGATAGTCCGCACATAACCCTGAGTGGGAAATATAATCCGGAAAACCGCCAGATTATCATAGCCTCTTCAACCTTCGATGTATTCAGAGGCAAGATGTATATATCAGGCAACATCGACACCACTAAGCGTCCCAATGCTTATGATTTAACCTCAAAGCTTATTTATGTGAGACTGGAAGACATACTTGAAGGAACAAAGCATAAAGGAGTTTTCACTGGCGACGTTTATGGTGATTTAAGACTTTATACGCACGGTGGACAAAGAAAAGCACCTTTATATGGAAGCACAAGCTTATCTATAACTAACGGCACCTATTGCAAGCCTGAGTTATTTGAAAAAATCTGTATAGCTCTGCATAAGGTTGGTTTGAGATCTAAGCTGGAAGGCTTTGCTAGTGATATAGCCAGTGGCACATTCACTTTAAACGGCGACTTTAAAATAGATAATAATTCATATATAACTGAAAATTGTGAAGTCAGGCTAAAATTCGGAACAGTATATTTCACAGGCACAATAGGACCGAAATCTGCCTTAAATGGAACATTCAGAGTTCAGATAAAGGATTATTCAAGCTTTGAAGTAAAAGTTAACGGCCCGGACAGCAAACACATGAAGTATGACATTTCAGATAGCGACAAAGCCCGCATTGCTTCAATAATTATAAGAGAAGCGAGCAAGAGTGCAGAAACAAGTATAAAAGCAGAAGGAAGACGTTTTAACAGACGAATGAATGATTCGTTCAAGGATGCCTATGAAGATGCCAAGGAAGCTAGTCAGGATATAGGCAGAGGCACTTCCAAAGCTTTAAAGAAGATTGGCGACAAGGTCAAAGGCTGGTTTAAATAGAATTCATAATTCATAATTCATAATTCATAATGCATAATGCATAATGCATAATTCATAATGCACTCAACCCCACTCTTTGTATTTACTTAAGTGTAAAAAAATGTTAAAATGTGCTGTTGTTCTTTATTAAAAATGTAAAAGGAGGTAGTCATGGATACACTTCCAGTAGTTGCCATAATAGGCAGACCAAATGTTGGAAAGTCTTCACTGATGAACCGCTTGGTGGGTTACCGCCATGCGATAGTTGACCCTACCCCCGGTGTTACTCGTGACCGTAACTACGCTGAAGCCTCTTGGAACAGACGTAGATTTAATGTTATAGATACCGGTGGTCTTGAACCCGATAACACACAGTCTTTAATGACTTCTATAAAAACTCAGGTTGATTTTGCTTTGAAGGAAGCAAGTGCAGTTATATTTGTCTGCGATGGTCAGGCTGGCCTGGTTCCAGATGATAAGCAGATTTATAACTTTCTGAGAAAACGCTGGTCTGGAAGACCTCTCTATGTTTGCGTAAACAAACTAGACAACAGTCAGGAATCAGAACACATCCAACTTGCGGAATTCTATGAATTCGGTGCAGAACATCTATATCCTATTTCTGCTATCCACGGTCATGGCGTAGCAGATATGCTGGACGACCTTGTTCAGATTTTCGAGATCAACGATGACCCCAAGGATAGAAAAGAAGAGGAAGAAGACGACAATTCCCTCAGCCGTATTGCCATAGTCGGGAAGCCAAATGTTGGAAAATCAGCATTATTCAATGCCCTCATTGGCCAGGACCGCTCTATTGTAGATAACGTTGAAGGCACCACCCGTGACACTATCCTTTATCACCTGGATAGAGAAGGTAAACGCTACAGTTTCATTGATACTGCAGGACTTCAGCACAAGGAAAAAGATGATGTAGAATTTTATTCTGCATGCAGAACCTTGAATACAATCAAGAAAACCGACCTTGCAATACTTGTTCTTGATGCTTCAAGAGAAGGCATCACCCATCAGGACAAGCGCATCGCAGGCAAGATTATTGAAAGCGGCGCAGGCTGCATCATAGTCTGGAACAAATGGGACATTGCAAAGCATGACGAACATTACTGGTCCGAATTAATCAAACAGACCAGAGAAGAATTCCCGTTGCTGGAATTTGCCCCAATGCTTTCTACATCAGCCAAAACCGGTCTGAGAGTAAACAAGCTTTTCGAAACCATCGATCACGTTCAGGAAGTTGGTCACAGACGCATTCCTGCAGACGTTCTCAAGTCTATCCTTTATGACGCTGTTACAATTCAGCCGCCTCCAGGATACAAAGGCAAGGAACTCAAGATTAAGGCTATCGAACAGTATGACGGCCCACCAATTATATTCAAGGTTCGCTGCAGTGAACCCAAGGGCTTACACTTCTCCTACCAGCGCTACCTGCTGAATCACATCAGACAGGAAGAAACCTTTGAAGGCTGGCCAGTTAAGATAGTTGCCTGCCACTAATATATTATGGATTGGTTATACGCATCTTTAATAGGTTATTTTTGCGGTTCAATTCCTACTGCCTGGCTCATATGCAAGATTTTTTACGGAATCAACATTTTTGAGCATGGCAGTAAGAATATGGGCTCTACTAATGTTTACCGCACGGTCGGTGGGAAAGCCTTTGCGGCTAACCTGGCAATAGACGTCCTCAAGGGAATGGTTCCGGTTCTGCTTTCTGCAAAACTCTGGCCAACTCACCCTCAGGTTGTTTTTGCTGCGGCTGCCATGGCCATGTTCGGTCATACCTTCTCCTTCTGGGTTAAGTTCCGCGGAGGAAAAGGCGTTGCCACTGGTCTGGGTGTATTCATAGCCTTAGCTGGCTATTGGGCTCTGGGTGCCTTAGCAACCTTTCTCATAGTTCTTGTTATCACCCGCATGGTTTCAGTAAGCTCAATGCTCGCAGCAGCTTCCCTACCCTTCTTAATGTGGTATGGAAATGTGCTTGGAAGCTACACAATATACATAACAGTATTCAGCGCAATAGTAGCTATATTTGTAATTTATAAACACAAATCCAATATTCAGCGAATAATCAATGGAACAGAATCAAAACTTCCGTGGTTGTCGCAGAAAAAAGAAAAAGCATCTCAAGAAAGTAAAACAGAAAATATGGAGGAACAGAAATGAAATTTGCAGTTATCGGAGCTGGTTCCTGGGGAACAACTCTTGCTAATCTTCTTAGCAATAATGGTCACGATGTTATGCTATGGGCCCGTGAGCCAGAAGTAGTTGAAGGTATCAACAAAGACCATCATAATCCCTACTTTGTTTCACACTTGGAAATCAGTAAAACTCTGGTTTGCACCAATGATATGGATGAAGCCATCGATAAATCCGAACTTGCTTTAATCTCTATTCCGTCAGGTTTCATAAAAGCTACACTTGAACCACACAGAGAACACCTGAAGAAGCTCAGAGGCATAGCCAACGTAGCCAAGGGCTTCGAAAGAGGCACTGGCAGAAGAATTTCCCAGATGTTATGTGAAATTCTTGGCGTTGAACCAGAATCAAAAGATGACCACATAGCCTGTCTATCAGGTCCAAACATTGCTGATGAAGTTGCCAAGAAAAAGCTGGGCGCCTGCGTAATAGCTTCACCAGATATTGAATTAGCAAAAATTCTCCAGCAGTGCTTATCTACTCCATATTTCAGAATCTATAGCCAGAGTGACCGCACAGGCGCTGAACTTGGCGGCACACTCAAAAATATTTTCGCAATCGGCGCCGGTATTGTAGACGGTTTGGAACTGGGGGACAACTGTAAAGCTGCATATCTCACCAGAAGTCTGCATGAACTGGTTAAGCTTGGCACTGCCCTTGGTGGTCAGCCTCAGACTTTTTACGGTCTGACAGGACTTGGCGACCTAATGACTACATCAAATTCTGTCCTTTCCCGCAATCACCGTCTTGGCGCTGCAATGGCCAAGGGAACTTCCTTGAAGGAATTCACAGAATCCATGAAAATGGTAGTCGAAGGTGTCGAAACTGCAAAAATTGCAAATGAATGGGGTAAAAAATTAAATCTTGAGCTCCCACTTACCGAAGAATTATGTAGGATACTTTTTGAAGACCAACCTGCAAGTTCTGCTGCGCAGAATTTAATGGGAAGGGCTCTAAAAGCAGAAACTGACTGATTTTTCCAGGAGCGTAAGCAAGATGAAGTTTTTTAAGTCGCCTCTATGCATAGCGGCATTAACAGTGTTTTTAGGCGTATTATTTGCTAGTATAGTATTTATGCAAATAAAAAAAGGGCAGCCAGTTGAACAACAGGCAGGAAAACCAGCAGAACAGGTCAGCAAAACTGTTGAACCAGTCCAGTCTCCAAGCCCAGCCGATAAAAATGTTTCTATAGTTGAGCCAAAAGAAATTACTGAAAACGTTGATGTCCTAGTTTCATTTGTTGGCGACAATCAGAAAACCGTTCTTGCGAAACAGATACCTCTTTATACAGTAACCAAGCTCGAAGAAAATGGAAAAGCTCCAAAGCTCACAAAGGTTGAAGCTAATGGTGATCTTGGAATAGCTCTTATAGATGAGATAAAGCTTTCAGACTCTACACTTGCAGTAGACAAAGCAAAGACTCTGGCTGAACTGGAAAAATCAATTCAAGCCACAAATGGTGACCCATACAAAGATCTCACTGTTAAGATTATTACCAAGAAGCTGGAATCAACCAAGAAAAACGAGGCTATAACCAAAGATATGAGCGAAAAAGGCTTTACCACTTTACTTGCAAAATTCAAGACAGAACATCCTGGTCATGTTGACGACGCTGGCAGAAATGTTAACCTTGCTATTGCTTCCCAGAAGCTCAACGGCATGATTATCAAGCCAAAGGAAAAATTCAGTTTCAATAAAGTTGTTGGTGAAAGAAGTGCAAAGAATGGTTTTAAGCCCGCTGGCTGTATTTCTGCTGGTAAGGTTATACCAGGCCTTGGCGGCGGTATCTGCCAGGTCAGCACAACCCTTTATAGAGCTGTTCTTCTCAGCGGCGCAAAAATTGATGAACGTCATAACCACTCTATCTATGAAGGCATTGAATACGCACAGCGCGGTCTTGATGCTGCAGTAGCATGGGGTTACAAGGATTTCAAATTTACAAACGCACTTGATATTCCTTTGTTAATAAAGAGCCAGTCAGGCGAAGGCTGGGTTGAAGTTGCTATTTATGCAGAAAAGAAGCCTTTTGAATCAATCGAATTATCAACCCGCAATGAAGTAAAGCTTCCATTCAAGGTTGAAAAGCGTGTTAACAAAAAGCTCAAAGACGGTGAAGTAAAGATTGTTCATCCAGGCGTTGATGGCTATACAGTAGAAGCCTATAGAACAATCACACCTATTGGCGGCATCGGCAAAGAAGTTCGCTTAAGTAAGGACAGATACCTGACTTATAATAGAATAGAAGAAAGAAATAAGTGATATGAAACGTATTTCACTTCTATTAGCATTTGCTACTTTTCTCACTTTTTCCAGCACGGCACAGGCTGCCATGGACTTATCAGTTTTCCAGACCAGAGGCTTTGAAGGCAAAGCTGAATTGGAATTTAACCAACCTGAAGACATAGTATTAGCGCCCGATGGAAATTTAGTCATAGCCGATACAAACAATAACCGTCTGCAGGTTCTGACTTCCCGCGGTGACTTTGTTCGCATCATTCCTACACCCAAGCCAAAGAATGAAGCATTGACCGCTACAGCAGTCGATACACGTCCTGCGAACGTAATCAAGTTCCAGAATTCAAATTTCAAAAGACCAGTAGGTCTGGCCTTTGGTCCTGACGGAAAGCTTTATTGCAGCCTATCAACCCAAGACCACATAGCAGTAATAGATTACGCTTCAGGTAATCTGGAAAACATTTTTGGTGGAAACGGCAAAGCTCTTGGTCAGCTCTGGATGCCAATGGACATTGACATAGATGACCAGAATCGTATTGCTGTAGCCGAATTTCGCAACAGACGCGTTCAGATACTCAACGCAGCAGGCGAATGTCAAAAAGAAATCATTTACCAGGAAGACCTTCCAAGAGGCGGCACCAGACGCCTTGAACCTCGCGGAGTATTCTGGACCCCAGACGGTAACCTGATTGTAACATACCCGAACTACCACCAGATTGTATGCTGGAATCCAAACGATGGAAGCATCAAGTGGCGTTACGGTGGAAACAAGCCAGGTTCAGAAAAAGGAACATTAAACAATCCTTCTTATGTTATTCAAGGTCTTGAAAACCATCTTCTTGTTACAGACACAAAGAATGGTAGAATTGCTGAAATAACCAATGAAGGCAAGTTCTATGAACACCATAGCCGCAAAGGCTCAGCCCCTGGAAGACTCAACAGTCCTCGTGGTCTTTTCTTAGGCAAAGACGAAACCCTTAGTGTAGTTGATTCTGGCAATAGCAGAATTCAGTTTTTCAGCCCGGGCCAGACTACAATGCTTCTGAGAGATGCCAAAAATTATGCTATTCAGGATGATTGGCTAGCAGTAATGCATAATGCCGAAAAAGTATTATATCTTCAGCCCAATAATGATCAAGCAATCAATCTTATGATAAATGCTTATTATTACTTTGGTGATAAGGCTTTTAAGGAAAAAGATTACGATAAAGCAGAAGATTACTATAGAAGAGTCTTGAGATATAAGCCAGATGATGGTAATATACCGCAGAAGCTTGACGCGATTTTCTGGGAAAACAACAGACCCTATATTGTGACTGGCATAGCTATAATAGTCGGTTTTATAGCTTTAATCATACTAGTATGGGTTCTTAAGCTTGTTTTCAAAACAATTCGCCGTCGAGCAAAAAATGACTAAAGTCATTTTTTGCATGATTGGTTTAGTGGTATAATCTACCCATTGGAATGATTTGCCCGCAGGACGAACAGATACTGACAATACCAGTCATGTAAGCGCCAAATCATTACCTGATGATAATGAGGTAGAAATGTCACTGAATCATATACGCAACTTTTGTATCGTAGCACATATCGACCATGGTAAATCAACCCTGGCCGACCGCCTTATTGAGTTCACCTCCACAGTCAGTAAGCGTGAAATGAAGGATCAGCTTCTTGACTCTATGGATCTTGAAAAAGAACGCGGTATCACTATTAAAGCCCAGGCTGTAAGAATGAATTACACAGCCAAGGACGGGCAGGAATATTGTCTAAACCTTATTGACACCCCAGGGCATGTAGACTTTTCTTATGAAGTCTCACGTTCAATTGCAGCCTGTGAAGGCGCTCTGCTAGTTGTCGACGCAACACAGGGTGTAGAAGCTCAGACCATGGCAAACGCAACTTTAGCAATTGCTCATGACCTTGAAATCATTCCAGTAATCAATAAGATAGACCTTCCGTCTTCTGACCCGGACAAGGTTAAAGAAGAAATAGAAAACCTTATAGGCGTTGACTGCACTAATGCCCTACTTGCTTCTGCAAAAGAAGGAACTGGTGTTCCAGAACTTCTTGAAGCTATAGTAGAAAGAATACCTGCACCAAAGGGTGAAGAAGAAAACCCACTTAGAGCGCTAGTGTTTGACGCTGTATACGATTCATACAAAGGCGTTATTGTTTATTGCAGAATTGTTGATGGCGCATTAAAAGTTGGCGACAGAATTAAATTCAAAGAAACCGACACACCATTTGAAGTAATTGAAGCAGGTGTTTTCACACCCAAAATGCAGCTTACAACTGGTCTTGAAACTGGTAAGGTTGGTTTCTTTAATGCCACAATAAAAGAAATGTCCCAAGTCAATATTGGTGACACTGTTGTCCTTGAAAAGTTCAAGGATGTGCCGGCAATACCAGGCTTCCAAAAGGCAAAGCAGATGGTATTCTGCGGACTTTATCCGGTTGAAACCAATGCCTTCAACGACCTCAGAACAGCCCTTGAAAAGCTGACACTCAACGACTCAAGCCTTTCATATTTCCCAGAAAATTCTTTGGCTCTTGGTTTCGGTTTCAGATGTGGTTTCCTAGGTTTACTCCATATGGAAATCATTCAGGAACGCCTTGAAAGAGAATACGACCTAGACCTCGTAACAACCGCGCCAAACGTTGTTTATGAAGTTAAAATGGTCGATGGCACAATACTGGAAATAGACTCTCCTTCAAAGTTGCCAGATTTAACCAAGATTGAAGAAATAAGAGAACCTTTCGTTCATGCAACAATCTTCATGCCCAAGGAATTCATTGGCACAATCATGGAATTAGCCAAAGAACGCCGTGGCGTTATGGATACAATGGAATTCATTTCTGAAAACCGTGTTTCCATATCATTTGATCTGCCACTTTCAGAAATCATTGTTGACTTCTACGATAAACTCAAGAGCAGAACTAGAGGTTATGCTTCTCTCGACTACGAAAATATTGGCTACAGAGCTTCAGACATTTCCCGTGTTGAAATTCTTGTTAACGGTGACAAGGTTGACGCTCTCTCATTCCTTTGCCATAAAGACAAAGCTGAATACCGCGGTAGAAATGTTATTACCAAACTTCGCAAGCTCATACCGAGACATCAGTTCCAGATTCCACTCCAGGCTGCAATTGGCGCAAAGATTATTGCCCGTGAAAATATTGCTCCTGTTAGAAAAGACGTTCTGGCCAAGTGTTACGGCGGTGACATTACTCGTAAACGTAAGCTTCTTGAAAAACAAAAAGAAGGTAAGAAGCGCATGAAGATGGTCGGTAATGTAGAAATACCGCAGAAAGCCTTTATGGCCGTCCTCCGACCAGACGAAGAATAAAATTCACAATTCATAATGCATAATTATGAATTGTGAATTCGAACGGGCACTAAGTCGTCAGCAAAGATTCAATAGTATGCTAATTCGCCGGTGCAGCTGAGGCAGATTTTATCGCCTGGCTGCTTTATGGTGAAGGATTCACCGCACTTTTCGCATATAGCACAATCCTTGATGGGTGGCTTTTCTGTATCGTTGACTACTATTTCCTGCATAGTAAAAATATCACGTCCGCAGGCTAGAAATTCCTTTATAATTACTTCTGCAGAAGCTTTACGTGCTGGGCCACCAGCTTTTACAGCATCAGAGCGCTGACGTTTAAAGAAAAGGCAGGTTTCCGGCATTGTGTCTGGATTTAGCTTATTCTGGTCAACAAAAATTCGAACGCCTTTCCCACCGTTTTTTCTATCATAAAGTGTAAGAGCAAAACGACCAATAGCATCAAGCATCTTTAAATCGCCATTTCCGATTGTACAGCCAGTTAAATACTGTATCGGATCAGGTAAACATGCTCTAGTTTCAGCTATAGCACAAAGCTTCTTAGCATCACCAAGCTTTGCCTTAGCGCGAAGAACCATTTCAGTAGCAATTGGAATGCCAGGCGCTCTTCTAGTATGGAAGTTCCAAACCTTTTCAACTAATTCCATAAATTCTTCGTTATTCATAAGCTATTATCCTTGTTTTTCAAGAGCTATACGTGCGTTGCGCTTAACGTCAATAGAAATATCTGATGTAGCCATTCTTCTAAGAGCTTCACCAGCAGAATAATCAGGGATTTCACCCAAAGCCTTTACGACTGCATAACGAACTTCAGTGGAAAGGTCTTTTTCGCATGTGAGAATCAGTTCAAGAGCTTCCATATTGGCAACTTTGCCAAGAGAATTGATAACAGCAGCTCTTACAAGTTCGTTTCTATCTTTTAACGCGGCGCGAAGAAGCTTAATTGTTTCAGGTGCCTGCGGGTAGTTACCAAGTGTATTTGCAGCGCTACCACGAACATTTGGACTAGCATCAAGAAGCTTCTTCCTGATTTTTTCAAATTCACTGGAAAGTCCAAACATCTGGTCCAGAGCAACATCATCATCGTCAGATATTTCTTCAAAGATACCGTTATCCATTGGCTGAACTTCATCTGAGTATGCCGGTTGAGCACCAAAGGCTGAAGCACTTGCAACATAGCTTGCTTCAGGAGCGGGCATTTCCTCTGGAGCGCCATACTGGTTATCATACTGTGGCTGTTCGCCATACTGTTGATAGCCATTCTGCTGGTCATAGCCATTGTTATTACCGTAATTTCCTTCTCCATAGCCCTGTTCCTGAGAGAACTGCTGGTTTGCAAAGCCGTCGTCAAGCTGAACAACTGTTTCTTCTCTGTAGGAGTTACCGTCAAGCTCTTCGTTGCCAAAGCCACGATTACCATCTTTTCTAGAGCTTTGATTGAAGCTGTTATCATCAAAGTTAAGATTGATTTCACCAGAATAATCATCTGGATTAATGCTAAGCACAGTTTCTGACTTTCTAGAATTTTTGGCTCTGACAAATTCGGCTGCATTCTGAATAGCTTTACTTCTTGAAGGAGGAACGCTTCCATTGGCAGGAACTGGTTCTTCTGGCTTTTTCTGAGATTCATCAAAGAAGAAGGTTTCTTCCTGAACGGGTTTATCTGGCTGCTTTCCTGGTTTATTTGATTTATTAACAGCAAAATCTTTGCCGGAATCATTGAATTTTGTGATTTCAGCAAATACATCAGGAGCAACCTTATCTTTTGCAAGCTTGTATAATTCAGCATCCAATCTGCGGGAAGCTTCAACCAGTTCTTCAATGAGGTCTGGATTTTCCTGCCCCATAAGTGCCATTGAAGCCTTATAGCAGATTTCTGAATCTGGATCGTTAAGATACTGTTTAAGAATGTTTACAGCTCTGTCGTCCTTAAACTGGGAAAGGATTTCAATCTTAGCATTTATCTGGCTGCGATTTTCTAATCCGCCCTTTTCATTGGCAATACGCTTCAATACATCTTCAATGCTATAATTTGAAATAGCTTTTACAGCAGAGAAACGAACAACTTCATTTTCATCTTCAGCGCATTTAATCAAAGCCTTAAGTGCAACTGGAGCATATGTAGTTCCTAAGGCATAAGCAGCGGAAGCTCTAACATACTTGTCTGTATCACGTGTAGCTACAATCAGAGCTTCAACAACACGAGGTTCGTTTCGACCGGCAAGTGCAGCAGAAGCAGCGTATCTAACAGCTACATTTTCGTCCTTCATGGCATTAACAAGAGCTGTTACCGATTCATCAGATTCCATGCCGCCAAGAGCTTCGGCCGCCATAGCTCTGATTGATTCTGATTCCAATGCATTTCCAAGTGTCTTGCTAAGAGGCTCTACAACGTCTTCATCTTCATTGATACCAATAGCAGCCTTAGCAGCCATCTGGCGCATCTGCTCATTAGGATCCTGTAAGCCTTTAATAACCAGGTCCTTACGCGGAATCGGGCTACCGTCAGGTTGGAAATAATCGGTCGACATCTGTTCTGGTTTGAAAACAACCATTTCCTTATAATTATAAGGAACAGATTCGCTTTCAGAATTATCAGTATTCTGAGCCTGGGGCTGACCGCCTTCGACAACCATCAAAGCACCGCCAATATATTCCTCAACGGTCTTATTGATTTCAGCATCATTTTTCTTTGAAATTTCCATCAATGGCTCAATTGCGCGTGGGTCGCCCATTGAACCTAAGCATTCTGCAGCAACAAGAGCAACAGAAGAATCCTCATCATAGAGTGCTTCAATAAGGTCGGGGACAGCACTGCTAAGTTCCTGATAAGCAATTTCTCTTATGGCGGAAATTCTATGCTTGGTTGGTAAAGAAGTATCGTTAAGAATACTAGTTGGATTATTTACTAGCTTATTGTAATCAATTTCTGGTTCAATAGAGGATTTTGGTGAACTTTCAGTTTTTTCAGGAGCTTTAACAGCTTCTTTCACAACAGTCTTAGAAGAATTAGAACCACCGATAACGATATCCTCGTCCTGGTCAAAAATTATGCCGGCAGCAGTTTCTTCTTTTGGGAAATCGTTTTCTTTATCTTCTGTTTTGGAATTTTTGCTTTCTTCGGCAGCTAACTGTCGTTCAAGCTCAGCGGCTTCATCATCCTCGTTTGCATGACGTTTTATGCTATCTTGAAGTTCTTTTGCAGATTCATCGACAACAGTCTTGGTTGCTACCTTTTTATTGACAGGCGAAACCGCAGCAGGATTTGCCCCTGCTTCTCTTACATTCTCAGGCAGTTTAATGTGCTTCATTCTGTAGCGCTGAATAGCAATTCGCGCAACGACGACAATCACAAGCACTACTACGAGAGCTATTAAAATTGTATCGATATCTATATTATTCATCGTTTCTATTTATCGACTTTGATTGTATAATAGTTTAAAACAATTTTGAAGCAATCACAGGAAAAAAATAAAAAAAATGAAACAAATTGGAAATGTAATTATATCTGATGAAGTATGGGATTGTAATTTTGCATGCGATTTAAGTCAATGTAAGGGAAAATGCTGCCAATACGGCGATATTGGTTCTCCTATCACTGCTGAGGAAGAAGAAGTTATAAAGAACAATCTAGACAATGTAGCTCCGATGCTTTCAGCGGAAAACATTGCCCTCCTTCGCAAAGGCATTACAATAAAAGACAATCGTGGTGATCTGCACATTGTTGAAGGCGCCCACAATACTCCCTGCCCCCTCTCTTTTATCAATGAGGAAGGCGTGGTTCTGTGTTCTCTGCACAATCATTGTCTGAAGACCAAACAGAATGTCCTTAACCTCAAGCCTCTCTGGTGCTCTTTATTTCCAATCATAATAAAAGATACCCCACTTGGTTTTATAATAAATTGTTATCTTCCGGATTTCTGCAGGTCTACCAAGGATGCTCCACCCTTGCTCCTCTCTTTTTCTGATTATTTGGCAGATATCTTTGGACAAAAATGGATAGATGCTGTAAAAAAAGAATATGAGCGCGAAGGAAGAATATGAAGCACATAGAAAGGCCTAAGTGAAAGAATAATAAAAAAAATATATTTTATTGCAACATAGTTATGATATTATTCGTATATATATAAAAGTTTCCAAATAGGAGCAAGAAATGAAAGCTAGTTATAGAAGATTACTTTGTGTTGTTCTCTGTTTATGCATGGTCATTCAGCCAATGCTTTTCAATGCAGCTGTATATGCTGCTGACGAAGTAAAAGTTTTTGAAGGTGGTTACGATACAGATTCAATAACCAAAACCCTCGATTCTTCTTCTTCCACAGTAAGCGGTGCCCAGGGAAGTAGCGTAGGTTCAACAGATGACAGCGCAGAAACATCTGATGAAGACAAAGCAAAGGCAGTTGCAGAATCAGGCAAAGCAGCTTCTGAACTCAGCAAATTAGGTAATTCCTCTGCAGATATTTCCAATAGCGGAAAAACTGTAAAAGAAGCAACCTCACAGGAAGATAACAGCAGCGTTGATGCTCTCACTAAGCTCACTGCAGGTATCCAGAAGGTATTAAAGACCGTTGGCGATGCATTGGTTAAGATTGGTAAGCTCCTCAAGACAGTTGGTAAGGCTCTTCAGGCTATCGGCGCAATCCTTAAGGCAATCCCTTGGACAGCAGCTATTGGTGCAGCTCTCCAGAGCGTTGGCAAGATTCTCTATAAAGTAGGTACTGTTGTTGAATTAGTTGGTAACGTACTTGTAAAGACCAGTCAGGTAGCAGCTAGCGCAGACAATATTTTCGGCACTATGCTTGGTGATATTTCAACTGCAGTTTCTGAAGGCTGGAAGAAGGGCGGAGAAGAAGCCGACAAATATAGCGCAGAAATGGATGCTAAGTTTGGTAAGATTGATACCTCTACATCTCAGAGCAATTCTTCTGAATCAACAACTGATTCAACTAGTGAAACCACTTCTGATGCTGATCAGGGCGATATCGCTGATATCTGATAGGTATTGCAACGGATATCAGGATATTAACGGATAAAGCAGGCCAAACAGCCGATTAGCAGGCCATCTTTTGAACCTCGGTCTTAGATAGTTAGTGCTTTACCAGCCTAAGCTTCTGCTAAGCGAAAGTTTGTCAGTAACTAAGTTAGCCCAATGCTTTATCGGTTAAAAATGTATTAAAAAAGACCGTCGCTTATGCGACGGTCTTTTTTTTGCTTATATTTCAATATCAGAAAGTATAAGGTATGTTTCAGCAAGCTCTTAGCTATTAGCTTCTGGCTTCTAGCTAACCACGCCAACAGTTCTATTGAAACAAACTTTATACTCTACTTATATTTTAGTAGAAATACTCCTTCCAAGAGCCGCGATGAGGCTTCGTAAAAGCAGAAATAGCTTTCGAACCATCTTTTTCACCAAACTTAAGTTCATCGACTTTGTCGAAATACTCTCTCGAAGCAGCTACTTCACCCATTTTTACAAGAATTTCGCCAGCTTCATCATAGAGCTCGGGGTCTCTTTTATTCTTATCAATAAGATCTCTTATTAACCAGAAGGATTCTTCAAAATACCCCTTTTCTTTCAGACACTGGCTTAAAAACCACTTTGCCTGCTGATGACCGGCATCAAGCTTTAATACTCTTCTGTATTCTTCAATAGCTTTATCTACCATATCACGTGCATAATAGAAGTTAGCTATCTTGTAGCTTATTTCAGGATTATCGGGGTCGTTCTTACGCATATTTTTCAGACGATGGTAGTAACGTTCAGCGTCTTTAACCCCAATCATAGCGCTGCCTGGGTCGCCGCCGTAGGTATATGGCAACAAAGCCACTATAAATGTTATTGCCGCTGCAATAGCCAATATTTTTTTAAGCATAGTTAACCTCTTTCTAGAATTACTATCGGCAAAAAACTCCGAGCCCCGAAGTCAGTCGGAAGCTGGAAGCTGGAAGCTAGAAGCTGGAAGCTTGAAGCTTGAAGGGAGTCGCCCTGCGAGGCCTTCTTCCTTTAGGGAGAAGGTGGCAGTGCGAAGCACTGACGAATGAGGGTTATTGAAACATACTTTAACACCAAACAAGTATAAAGCTTCCTGCAATAGGCTTTCAAGCTTTCGAGTTTTCCTGCTTTCGAGCAGTTACCCTTTTGCGTGCCAATCATTGTTTTTTGTGGTACATTATTTCCAAATCGGAGGAAA
>JAZUDR010000279.1:0-3074 GCA_045639725.1 Candidatus Avigastranaerophilus sp.
ATATTCTTTTATTTTTGCCTTAACATCATCGTCTGATAAGTCTTTTAATTTGCCTTCGTTTTCAAGTAAGGTTTTTATTGCTTCGTCAGATGGAACTGTGCCATATTGGAAGAAGGGCATTGTATTTGTATCTGGAATGTAGCTATGAAGGATATATCTTGAGTCTTCGTTATCTAAGACAAGTATTCTTTCACCAATTCTTGGATACCTGTAAAGCCCCTGACCAAGACCGGCTAGTGGCATTGTAAACAAGACTTCACTACAGGTGTCGGAATTGTCTATTTTTGCGTAGAAATAACTTTCACCAGTGTTTGAATCTATGTTTATTTTGGCGGGAGTATTTTTCTTCGGTAAATTTTTCATGTTTTCCGATGTGGTATTCGGAGGATAGCATACCGTAGCTTTTCTTAGACTTAATCCATTTTTTGCACTGGCTGTAACATCAAG
The DNA here is from genome assembly GCA_045639725.1 of Candidatus Avigastranaerophilus sp. Lineage (GTDB taxonomy): Bacteria > Muiribacteriota > Ozemobacteria > Ozemobacterales > Ozemobacteraceae > RUG334. The sequence goes on from JAZUDR010000279.1 coordinate 448, forward strand.
ATTGCTTATAATTGTTTTATTTGAAGAATCATCAGAATAAAGCGCGTTTTTATCTGCAATAGCAGTGAATACAGATGGAGCATCTTTTGATATTTCTGCACATCTGAATTTTACTTCTGCTGATGGAGATAGATTGGATGAATCTGCTTCAAAAGGAAGAATATTGGACAACTGTAGATTGAGAGAAAGTATTCTGGCTCTGATGGTATCTTCGGAAACCAAAGCGGATTTTTCTTTTTCTTCTGAATCTAAGTTACAGGGAGAATAGAAATCGAAGATGTTTAATATATCTGTTGCCTGAAAATCATTTATACGTGCAGTACCAAACCAGTTAGCCGAACTGCTTCGTAATGAATTGAGATAATTGTCGGCAACTTTTTCTCTTGTTTTGTCATCTGTCTGTGTTTCTGAATGGGGTGTTGCCAGTGAATCTAGGAACCAGAGACGTTTGTTGTTGGCGTTGGATTTTAATGAGTCTGTTTTGCAAATATCATCTACGGTTATTGAATTAGACATTTGCCATGATGAAATTCTGATATTTTCAGACTTGGTCTTACTTGATTTATTTACCAGGATGTTGAGGCTTCTGTCTGCATGACTGTTAGCCGGCCTGGTGGCAGTTGGCAATTCAAAGCTTTTCCCGTCAGATATTATTACCTGTTCATAATATTCGTCTGAATTCTGGTTCTTTTGTGAACAGATAAAGTAACTTAAGCCAAACTGGCTTAATAATCTGGTGAAAAAGTCGTAGTCTGTTTCATTCTGCTGGAAAAACAAGTATGTATTGGTATCCGGTTTTTCTGAAATAAAATCAATATTGGCACTACCATAATAGATTGATAATATTTCTTTGAGGGTTTCCTGAATAGTCTTTTTTATTTGCCTTGTGTGGTGGGCAAATTTCATATCAGCAATACTTGGCTCAACGATAAATTCATACTTATATAGGTTGCCTGATACTGTATTTGAAACACCAAGGTGAGTAACGGAGGTTATTTTGCCAGTAAAGGTTCTGCTGATTTTTTCTTCATCAAGAAGACAGATTGTGACTTTTTTGTCTAAGTAATCAAGAAGTCCTGTCGGCTTCCCATTCTGGTCTTTTTTACCTCTGAGTTTGAGACAAAGTTTGTTGGAACAGATGGTAAGGACTGCTTTACTGATTTGTGAAATACCTTCATTGAAAGTCATTTCACTTATATATAAGCCACTTTCCTCTGATTTTTTGCCGTCTATTATAAGATCAGCCAAAAGCGCGCTTTGTGTTGGTTTCATACGCTACTCCTTATACTTGGATTTATCAAGCAAGTATTACTAATCGATGGTTATACGAAATTTATAATACATTATTATACCTCTAAAAAGCTATATTTTAGGATTATTAATTGTTTTTGTTTTTATACTATTTTATTGACCAATTATAGTATTTCGTTTACTATATGCATATCTAGGAGTCGTATATGTCACTTGACTTGGAAAAGATGTTGTGCACGATTGTTGGCGATAACCCTGCGGGGGCAAATGAAGAATATTCTCCAAAATTCTTAGAATTAGACGGGCTTATTGCTGGTACCAGTGAAAGCCAGATGGGTGACTCTGTTATCGAAGGCAAAGGCCCGGATTGGAAAAAACTAAAAGCTAACTGCCTTGAACTCTGGAAGACCACAAGAGATTTTCGCATAGCTGTTTATCTGACTGTAAGCGAGTTCATGACTAATGGACTGGAAGGTTTGTATCAAGGTTTCTCTTTGATTGAATATCTGGTTACAGAACTCTGGGATAAGGCTTACCCCGAACTCGATGCTGACGATGATAATGACCCTATAGAACGATTGAATGCTATGGCCTTATTGGCTCCTCCACCGAGTGCATACAATGACCCGGTAATGTTCATAAATCGTTTCAGAATGGTTAAGCTTGTTCCAAAGCTTGATTACACTCTTCGTGATTATATGATCAGCAATAACGATTTAGAAACTACCTCCGAAAAAGATCTTTCATTGCTTACTGCAGAAATGAAAGGGGTTCCTTCTGATATTATGAATGCTCAGAAGACCCAGGTCGAAAATATTATTGCAAAAATAGAAAGTATTATTACCGGTATAAAAGAAAAAACAGGTGACGAAGTAACAACTTTTGCTCCTTTGCAAAAAGAATTGAAATACTTGTTAAAGTTCTATGTAAATAATGGTAGCGTTGTAGAGGAAACCTCCGGTGCCGATGAAACAAGTGATGGCGCTCCTGTTGCTGTATCAACTGCTTCGCCTTCAAGAACGGTTCCGAACCAAAGTTTTGATTTTTCTACTTTTATACCTGCTACTAGAGCCGAAGCCGTTTTACTCTTGAAAAAAAGCGCAGAATATTTTAAAATAAATGAACCTAATAGTCCTATACCTTTCTTGGTAGACAGGGCAATACGCATGTCATCAATGTCGTTTATGGATTTGATAAATGACGTAGAACCCGGTGCTCTGGAGAAAGTTAAAGAAATACTTGGTGTAAAAGTGTCTGGTGACAGTAGTGATGATGATTAATAATCTTATTCACTGATGTTTTAGAATCTGAAAAGAACTCTAAGGAGAGAAAAGCATGGCTGAAAGTGGACAAAAGTTCCTTGGCAAAAACAGGAC